>CANHWS010000191.1 GCA_947464365.1 Cytophagaceae bacterium
ACATCGGCGGCACAGTAGCCTCTGGCAGCACCAGCAATACATTTGCTATGCAGAGCACCGGCACTGGCACACGGTCCTTCCTGAACAACCTCTTGGTTAATAACCGTAATGGTGGCACTACAGGCAATCACTATTGCCTCTCCTTGGCCGGCACTGGTGTCAATCCATCGGGCCTGACCAGCAACAACAACCTCTTCCAAGCCAGTGGCGACAACGGCTTCTTCCTGAGCTATAACAGCACCAACATCGACAACCTACCGGGCATGACTTCAGCCAATGGCCAAGATGCCGGTAGCTTCAGCTGCGACCCTAAGTTGTTGAACCCAACAGGTACTGCCTCGACAGTTGACCTACACATCAGCGCACCACCTGTCCCGACCTTGATCGAAGGCAATGGCCAGCTAGTTGGCACTGTGACACTAGACTTTGATGGCGAAACACGAAGTGCCCTAACACCAACGGATATCGGTGCTGATGCTGGTGCCTTCACTGCACAACTAGGTGGCTGCATCGCTACCTGGAACGGATCCGTCAACACCAGCTGGACCAACAAGGAAAACTGGACACCAGACCAGATCCCAACCGCCAGCTCGCCAGTTATCATCCCTGGTGGCATGACCAATAATCCGACCATCAGTGGCACCTCTAGCTGCTTGACCCTCACGATGCAAGGTGATGCTAGCCTCACGATCAACGCAAGTGCGCAACTACGTGTGGCTGGCCAAGTCATGGCGACAGGTGCGAATACGATCGTCGGCACAGGCAAACTGGTCCTGAACGGTACAGCGGCTCAGTCCATCATCGGCACCCTGAACCTATCTAACCTAGAGATCTCGAACGCAACAACCGAGGGCGTCACCATCACGATGTCCAGCAATGTCATCCTGACCCCCGTCGCTGCATCCGGTAGTGGATTGTTGACCCTGCTGGCTAACAGCAAACTCACGACCAACGGCACCCTGACCCTCAAGTCCAACGCCTTGGCAACCGCCATGGTAGGTCCTATTCCATCGACTGCAACACTCGTCGGCAACCTGACCCTAGAGCGTCTGACCCCTGGTGTACAGGGATGGTATTTCGTAGGTGCTCCTTTCAAGGCTGGCACCAAGATCACCCAGTGGTCTGAGATCTTCCCGGTCATCACCCCTAAGCAAAATGCTAACGTCTTCGTCTTTACCGAAGGTGATACCACTAGGTTCCAGTCTGGCACCCGTGTTGTCGAAGGAAATGGTTGGAAAGTCGCTAACTCAATCACCGGCGACATCAACCCATCTGATGCACCAACAGGCTATCGTCTGCACCTAAGTACTAGGTTCAATACAGCTAGCAGTTCGCTCCTGTCGGTTACTGGTGCACCTTTGACACAGAACGTTCTAGCCCCATTTACCAAAACAACTACCGGATTTGAGAATGGTGGCTGGAACCTAATTGCCAACCCATACCCTTGCGCCATCGACTGGAACGTCACCAAGTTTGACGCCTCTAACACCGCCCTACCGATGACCAACTCAGTCCATATCTGGAACGGAGCGACCGCCAATTATAGCAGCTGGACAGCTCTATCTGCAGGTAGTGGTACAGGTGTCGGTATGTCATCAGGTATCATTGCCTCCTCGCAAGCCTTCTTCATCAAGGCCACTGCCGCTGGCACCCTGACTTTCAAAGAAACCTTCAAAAACACTGCTGCCACAAGCAGCTTCCGCCGTGTGGCCAGCCAGGATAACCTTGTGAAATTTAGGCTTTCACAAGGCACCATGTGGGACGAAGCCTCTGTACTGTTCTATGACGGTGCGGATGATGCGGACGACCAGTTTGATGCCGATAACCTGGCTGGATCTGCACTGGATATTGCCACCACTAACAGCACAGGCCGTAACCTCGCAATCAACATAATGGCGACCCTAGCAGGTCAGCAGCTGATCCCGCTGCGGGTCAGCGTACCAGCTGTTGGCAACGCCACCCTCGCCTTCGAGGACCTGAGCCGCTTTGCTGCCGACTATGACGTCATCCTGATCGATAACTTCGCAGGTACCCAGACTAACATCCGTACTCAGCCGATGGTGAACTTCGCCGTCACAACAAGTGCTGGTAGCCAAGGTGCAAGTCGTTTTATGCTATTGGTTAAACCAATGGTCACTAGCCTGAGCGCCACCGTTGCAGCACAGCCAAGTATGACCGTATGGCCAAACCCTGCTGATGCTTCACAAGCGATTAACGTAAGCCTAAGCAACTTTGGCAAAGGCTTGCTAGATGTCCGCCTGATTGATGTAATGGGCAAAACCGCCTTGCGTCAACAAGTGGCCGTCAATGATTTTGGTACTGCACAACTGTCAGTCGAGGGCATTACCCCAGGTATCTACACCTTGGTGGCCCCAGGTGCCCATAGCAAGCAGATTGTCATTAAGTAACCTGAATAAATGTGATTCCGAGAAATGGCCTCCTGCATGGGAGGTCATTTTTTTTGGCCTTTATATCAACCGAAAAGTTCGCTTACCTTTCGGGCTATGGCAGGTGTGCAATCCAAACTGATGACCAAAGTGCTGTTATATCTTGATCAGCACCTTGATGATGATTTGTCCCTAGAGATGGTGGCGGCTCGGTTTGGTTATTCTGCTTTCCATTTTCATCGGTTGTTTAGGGCTCAGACATCCGAAACGTTACAAGATTACATCAGGCGCTTAAGGCTAGAGCGATCAGCCAAATGGCTCATTACCCAAAAGCCACATACAATCACTGACATGGCTTATCTGAATGGCTATGGCAGTAATGCCGCCTTCTCGAAGGCCTTTGCTCGGCATTACGGAATGAGCCCACTTGTTTTTAGGCAGCGCAGCCCCGGGCGATTTAGCCGAATTATTTGGTCGCATAGCAATCCCGGACAAGCCCCTAATAATGGCAACCACTACTTTCGCTTCGGGATTAACAAACTCCCGCCCACCAATATGGACCAAAACATCAAAGCAGCAGAGGTGCCTGCACTTACCCTAGCCTCGATCATGAATATCGGTATGCAGAACCTAGGTGCCACTTACGAGAGGCTCCTTGGCTGGGCAGGGCAGCAAGGATTATTGACACCCGATATGAAGGCCATCACCGTTTTCCATGATAGCCCCAAGGTAACGCACCCTGCACAAGTGCGCCAATCTGCAGGCATCGTCATTGATCTTGACCTCGTGTTGGGCCAAGAAGTGACCAAACTGGTTTTGCCTGCTGGGCTCTACGTTGTAGGATCGTTCGAGATAACGATGAGTGAATTTGAATCAACCTGGACCAATCTATTTGTCTGGCTAAACCAAAATGGTTATGCTACCAGAGAGGGATTGGTTTATGAAATCCACCACAATGATTATCGCACCCATCCAGAGCAGCACTTCATGGTCGAAATGCGGATTCCCGTTGTGAGGAGGTAGAGTGCTTACCACCATTTTTTGCCCAAATACACCCCAGCCATTTTCTGCACTGTCGGTGTCATAAAGGCCTGGTTGATGCACGAATAGCCCAGGATCAAACCTTGTGGTTTGGGCTGTGGTTCGGTAAGTTTTTCTTCTAGATAGTCATGCGGATATTGGTCATCATGATCAAAATAGCATTTGCTGAGGGCATGGGTTGCAATACCTTTAGCGTCGAGGGCAGCGACTAGTTTTTCATCCTGCCGATCGGCTGGTAACTCTGCAACTAAATGGAAACTAGAGGTCAGGACTGGCCGAATCTGGATCTGGTCATCAAAGTGTTTCTGGAACAATGACAGGAATAAGGCCCTTCGCTCTTTTGCTTCCTCAATCGCCATCCGTATATGTTTATAAATCAGGTTCTGACTCATGAAGTCCGTCATCACAACCTGGATGGATTGTGGCACAAATCGGTGCGAGTGCATCTGGAGGGCCTTGACAGCAGGCAATAAATGTGGCGGGACAATCATATAGCCTAACCGAATCGACGGATGAAGTATCCTGTTAAATGTCCCGAGATAGATGGTACGCTGCTCAGCATCTAGGCTGTAGATTGATGGTACTTGGTCATGCCAATTGTTAATCTCATGTTCATAATCATTCTCGATGATCATGGCATTATGTGCATGGGCCCATGCCAATAGTTTGAGTCTCCGTTCTTTGCTCATCTTGCCGCCCAAAGGATATTGGTTGGATGGCGTGGTATGGATTAGCTTGACGGCTTTGTGCTCATCCGAGTTAATTTGATCTATAATCAGCCCTTCGTTATCTACTTCAATTGGTACAACATCGGCTTGCAGGCTTTTGAAAATAGAAATAACATTCGGGAACGTAGGGTTTTCCATACAGACCATATCCCCTTTATTGATCAAGACACTCCCGATCAGGAACAATGATTGTAATGACCCTGATACGATCATGATCTGGCCTGGGTCGCAAGTGATGCCGCGGCTCAGTAATAGATAATTTGCAATGCACTTTTTGAGCGAATCAATACCCGATGAAATCGAATAATTAAGATCGGCCGACCGGATGTTGCGCCAATACATATTGGATAGTTTCTGCCACTGACCTATCGGGAATACATCCAGCGGGGGCAACCCAGGTGTAAAGGCAATGCCCTCTGCGGACGTATCGTTTAGCAGATGGATGTTATGCAAAAACGATTGCCCAAGATCTGAAATAGCAGGGTAAGTCACCGGGTCCACCTCGATCTTTAGGGGTAATTTGGGCAAAGTCGCCACCGCAAAACCTGAGCCTTGCTTGGCAACCAACAATTGGTTTTCGGCAAGGAGGTTATAAGCCTTAACGACCGTACTGCGCGACAAGCCAATGACCGTCATCAGCAAGCGTGTGGGGGGCATAGCTGTATGCTCGGGCAGGGCTCCGGTGTCTATCGCCTCCTTGATTGCTTCGTAAAGCGCCAAATAGATCCCACGCTGGGGCCTCCCCTCGGGCTTAAAATAGGTCTTGATGATGTTGTTGACGACGGTATACAAGGCAAGCAGACGGGGTAAAAGGCGATGGCAAAAGTTAGTCATTTTTGCCGGGATACCAATGGTTATGGAGGTTAGGAGTACTGGTTTTGGCCATTGTTATCGACTAACCGTATTGCAATGACTGTGAATGGAAGGCAGAGAAGAGATGGTAGTGCTTGGTGTCTGTGGACCGGTGTTATCGAGTGGGTCCCAAGATTTGATAATGTTGGAGCCAACCAGTTTGGGGCGTAGTTGGTTGGAGAAAAATGAATTATCTAAACTAGGATTTTAGAAATAAGATTAAAAGGATTCTAGGGATAGGCTTGCAGATGCCGCAATGTCAGTCGGCTAATCCACATCTGCGCATCAGTACACACGAATCCTTTTCATCCGTCCAATCCGCTTAATCCTAGTTCAGACAAGACCTTGCAGACACCAGCCAGCAATTGCACCTCACAGACCAAAGCCTAAGACTTGAGTGGGTAGGGAACAAACTGGCTTTCGTCTAGCTTGGATAGTTGTAAGTGTTTTGATTACATTTGATGCTAGATAATGATCACCACTGCAACCACCAAGCTAATACCCAAAAAAATTTATGATATTTTCCAACAAAATAGAGTCTTTATTGCAGGTCAAGAACATATTTCTTTATGGGGTGCTTTTTCTATGCCTTAGCTCCTGTTCTCACAAAGTAAACGACTATGTACGGATAGTGCATTCTGATAAATTACCTAACCCCAATGATATGATCGTTTTCTTTAGGCTAGAAGTTAGTCAAGATGACAGCTTGTATAGTATAATTGTAAATCATAGTAAACGCAAGAAATCAAAAATCATCGTTTTTTCAACAACTGATACTGTCATGGTCGACTCTCTCCGTCCAATAGCGACATTCAGCATACGATCACGGAGAAACTTCGCTTTCTTTGACCTCCATGGTTTAAAGGCTGGCAAATCATATCATTTAATTGTAACGCCAACGAAAAGAAGCATAATTCAATAGCATTAGTAGTACTACTGAACACTATTTTTTTTGAAGTAACCATTCCTTTCTTGGCTCCTTATGTAAAAAGGACCCTAAGCGCGTCATCTCAAGAGCCAAACCTCAGGTCATAACGAGCATAGTTCTCACCCCACCAAAAAAACCTAAAAAATTTTCGCCGCCCCTGTCCGGAAACGGAAACTGAGCACGTTATCAGTGCAAGAAAGCCAATCAAACCATCCCTTGGCTTATGTTTCTCAAGATGAAAACCCTCACCATCATCATCCTATTGGTCAGCAGTATTGGCGCCCTCGTTGGCCTAGCCGTCTGGCTTTTGCCCACCACCATGGTCGTCGAGACCGAAACCACTGTCTTGGCACCCGCACCAATGGTCTATCAAAAGGTGTCCCATCTCGGCCAGTTCCATACTTGGAGCCCTTGGGTTGAAAAAGACCCCAAACAACGTCATTATGTGACAGGCATCGATGGCTCGGTCGGAAGCCAATATCACTGGGAAGGCGTTGCCGAAAAAGGAACTGGATCGCAGACCATCACCTCCCTCAAACCAAATGAGTTGGTATTGGTTGACTGCCACATCACGGCACCGTTCGAAAGCAAACCCCAGTTTGGCTACCATTTTGCCGCCGCAGATGGGGATAACAAAACAAAAGCTAGCATCGTCTTTACGCTCGAAATGGGGCGTCCGTTCAACGTCATCAGCCGGCTAATTGGCCTTAGGGCAGAGATCGAGGCTAGCAATGTTTTGGCCTTACAGAATCTCAAACGAATTTGCGAAGCCGAGGCCCTTAAAGCTGCCGTCCGCCAGCCC
>CANHWS010000192.1 GCA_947464365.1 Cytophagaceae bacterium
TACCTACTGCATTTGGACCAAGTAGCGACCCCGTATTAGTTGATCAAACAATAAGGCCATGTACAAACTACTCTGCACCCTGTTGTTTGTGTTGCCCTACTTGCTGCATGCGCAGCAAGTAGTTTGGACGCAGAAACCGTCGGTTTCTATTAGTAATGATCGGCTGTACGCTATTACTAGCCTTGACACATCTGGCTACTATGCCGTTGGTGGTGGACGTCTCTATACCGTCAACGTGTTTGGTAGCCCCTTAGATGGTACCCACATTGTTAAGATTGGGAATGACGGTCATTTGTTCTGGACACGGCCTTTGGGCTTTGCTGGTAATGCAAGAGCTGTCGTTGGAATTGATGATCGTACGCTTGCTGTGGTCACTGCAGTCGAGGATTTTAATACCATCCCAGATCGTGGAGGGTTTGTTTTTCAGTTAGTTGACTCTACTGGTAGTATTATTCGCTCCTTGGTTGTTAAGGATGCTGGGTATTCGACCCAGCCTTATGGAATGTTCAAGGCCAAGAATGGGGACTTAATGGTTTATGGATCCTCCACTCGTGGTCGGGTTTTTCCAAACACAAATACTGATTGGTTTTTGGCCCGTATCACCCCCCAAGGTTTCCTAGACTGGCTGAAGGTATATAACCCAGGCTCCACAGACCCGACACGTTTTGCAGCCTTTAATGATGCAGGTGGGAACATCATCCTTGGGGGCTCTAGCCTCAACCGTACGGTAAGTATGATTGTTGACTCCAATGGTGTTGTGGTTGAGAATACAAGGGTTTTGTTTATGCCGCCCACAGCGGGCACTCAGAGCATGACACTAGTGCAACGCTGCCCTAATGGAGGTTTATTAACCCAGACTAGCGTTTTGGCAAGTACCTCGATTCCCCCAGACTTCCACATCGCTAAACTTCGGCCTGATTTTACCCAAGAGTGGGTGATCTCTGAGATTGGCCATGGTTCTGGTGTGCCATGCAGGGTAAATGCTGATGGTAGTGTAGTATATGTATCAATGGAAGGCCGTACACGTAACTTTTATATGACAAAAGTTAACAGCACTGGTCAACAACTTTGGCGCATTTTAATTACGCCACTCTCGAGTAGTAGCACCATTTCCCTAACAGGTATCACCTACAACTCTGATCAAAGTGCCGTGTTGTGTGGCTACATTTCGGATAATACTAGAGTACCCTATCAAGGCGAGGATTTTTACCTCACCAAAATCGCCAACTTCGGTCGGCCTTTTGACCCGCTTACAGAGCTGGGTGGCCCTCGGGAGGTGGTGCAATCTGTAACCCCTGTGGCATTCCCCAATCCTACTTCGGGGCCGGTTCAGTTCCGTGGGTTAGACCGCCCAGGGCAATTACGTTTGTTCACCACTGCAGGCTCTTTAGCCCTAGATGCCCCCATCCTGCCAGACCAAGCCCTAGACCTTAGCGGCCTTGCTCCTGGGTTATACCTCTACCGCCTCACCGTGGAAGATGGTAAGGTGCCTTTTGTTGGGCGGGTAGTGGTAAGGTAGGTGTTTGTATGAACTCGGATTCATCGGATTAGACGGATTTTTGAGATTCGTCGGTGCTTAGTCGCAAGTCCTCGGCCGTGGCAGTTACAGTCGTTCAAGCACCCAACAAATAACTGCTCCCAACATATTACCCCGCCCCAATAGGCATAAACAACCAAAGCCACCCATAAGGTGGCTTTGGCAAATAATCACAGCAAGTAGTTGGGACTACATCCGCTCTAGCACGATGGCAGAGGCGCCACCGCCACCGTTGCAAATACCAGCCACACCGATCTTACCTCCTTCAGACGCCAAGACATGGCATAGGGTGGTCACGATGCGGGCACCACTAGCTCCTAGTGGGTGGCCTAGGGCAACGGCTCCACCACGGATATTCACTTTGTCTGGGTTGACACCTAGCACCTTGTTAAAGGCCATGGTCACGACGGCAAAGGCCTCGTTTACCTCGAAGAAATCAACATCCTCAAGGGTCAAGCCAGCACGTTTGAGCGCCAAAGGCACTGCCACCGTTGGCGAGGTCGTGAACCACTCAGGTGCTTGCTCGGCATCGGCAAAGGCCAAGATCTTGGCCAATGGCTTGAGGCCAAGTGCTTCCATTTTTTCTTTGCTGACCACGATGAGGGCGGCAGCGCCATCATTGATGGTGCTTGCGTTGGCAGCGGTCACGGTACCAGTCGGGGTAAAGGCAGGTTTAAGGCCCGGGATCTTGTCGAAGAATACATTTTTGTACTCCTCGTCCTCGCTGATGGTCAGGACACCACCTTTGCGCTGTGGGATATCGACCCCAACGATTTCGTCACGGAACTTGCCAGCCTCGGTGCTAGCAGCAGCCTTTTTGTAGCTATTGATTGCAAACTCGTCTTGTGCCTCGCGGCTGATGTCATAATGGGCAGCAGTGGCGTCAGCAAATACACCCATGGCCTTCTTCTGGTACGCATCCAGCAGGCCATCGTTCTCTAGTCCATCGACCAAGGAAGCATTGCCGTATTTGTAGCCGAAACGGGCTTTAGGCACGTAGTAGGGTACATTGCTCATGCTTTCCATACCACCCGCGACGACGACATCAGCTAGGCCAAGCATAATGCTTTGGGCTGCCAACATGATCGATTTGGTACCAGAGGCGCATACCTTGTTGATGGTGGTGCAGGCGACAGATTCGGGCAGGCCAGCGCCGAGTGCTGCTTGGCGTGCAGGGTTTTGGCCTAGGTTGGCGCTACAAACATTGCCAAAATAAACTTCGTTGACCTCGGAGGCATCGATGCCGGCATGGGCCAAAGCACCTTTGATGGCCACAGAGCCTAGGGCCGTAGCCGAAAATGATGCCAAGGATCCGCCAAAACTTCCCATTGGGGTCCGGACGGCTGCCACGATATAGGCTTCTCTCATAATAGTGAGGGATAAAGGGGTGTATGAATAGTGCCGCAAAGGTAGGTAGGTTTAGCCCTCCTTGGCACGGGTTTGAAGGTTAGAAATCGACGAAAATCAGGGGATAGATCTTTGCCTAGTATGGTATAAATAGGTGTGTTAGCGCTGCATCAGCTTGGGGTCAAGTCCGTTGCGCTGCATCAGGAACAAGATGATGCCATCTGCTAGGCCGACATCAGGCGAAAAGATGTAACGAGCCCCACTTTCGCGCAGGACGTGGAGATAAATCTCGGCACTGGGGACAATGACGTCAGCACGGTCTAGGTTGATATTGAGCTGGAACGATCGCTCGTCAATGTCAAGCTCGCTGAGGTCCAGATAGACACTCAGCAGCTCGGCATAGGTGAGCTTATCTTTGGGCTTATAGAGCTGTCCATAGAGGCTGATCAGCTTCGAGATGTTACCCCCCGTTGCAATGGCGATGAAGTGTTTGCTGGCACCTTTTTCGTGGTTGGCGGTCCGGATCTGGGCTAGGTTGTCATAGATCCATTTGTCCATTTGGGGCCAGATGCTGACGGGTGTGGTGCGGTTCCGGACATGGCCCGCCTGGAAACTCTCGCCCGCAATGCGTTCGCCCTGCAGGTAGATATTGATCTCGGTACTGCCACCGCCGACATCGACATGGATGTAGTTATTGTCGGGTTTGATGTGGGGAGTCAGTGCTAGGCCGACCATAGTCGCCTCTTGCTGACCTGTGATGACTTGGACGTCAAGCCCTGTAAAGCCCTCGACCCAAGCCTTGACCTCAGTGGCGTTGGCCGAGTCGCGCAAGGCGCTGGTGGCACAAACCATATAGTCATCCACCTCATAAAGGTCGCAGAGCTGTTTGTAAGCCAACAGCAATTTGCCGAGCTTGACACGGGTTTCGGGCCGTATGTAGCCCCCGTCGAACACATCGGAGCCAAGGCGCAGCGGAAAGCGGATGTACTCGATTAATTTTTTGACGTAAACGCCCTTCTGCTCCAGCACTTGGTGCACTTTGAGCCGGACGGCGTTGGACCCAATGTCGATGGCAGCAAACTTATGCAACGTAACGCTTGATAACAGTGAAGGTATAGAGTCGATCTGGATGACCACAGGCGACCAGTCAGGTCCCAGTCAGGATCCATGGACATGGAAGTGAAACTAGACTGCCAGAAGGACCAGCTGTAGCGTCAGCTAGACACAGAATAGTTGAAACTAACAATCATCCCACCCTAAAGCGTCCCGCAATATAGCGTTGGCCTTCTAGAATTATCCTAACAGGTCAATTTTAGGCTGGCCAAGTTCCTGAGCTCCAAAACTGGTGCCAGTATCATGGCAAGGACAACCGCAAGCCTCAGATCAGGATAGGATAGGCTCTGTCTCGACTGGGGCGATTGAGGCCAAATACGTATCCACCTTTTGGTTAACCAAGGACAAGTACCGTTGGGCCAGCTCAGGGTTTAGGTTGCCGGCATCGGTCACTTGGCGTGATATACTAAGGTCTAGCCAGACGTCAGACACATTGAGCATCTTGAGCGACGGGATAAACTTGTGGCAGATCCGCTGCATTAGTTTGCCGTCCGCCGTTAGTAAGGCCTCTTCTAGCAGGTTGGTCATCTCGCGCAAGCTGGTCCTAATCACCCCAAAGTCGATGGTCGAAATTTTCATCGACTGGATTGCGTCAGGCAATTCTTGCGGCTGGATGTAGAACGAGCTTTCGGTCTGGACACCTTCACCACCGTTTTGCCTCACCTTGCGGTAGGGTAGCATGTATTGCAGGCATTTGTCCATCACCTGCTCGGGTGTAAATGGTTTAAGCAAGTAGTCGTTCATGCCGGCCTCTAGGGCTTCGTTGGCGGTTTCCTGCAGCGCAAAGGCCGAAAATGCAATGATCGGCACCTGTTTGAACCAGTTGCCACTCATCGACCGGATGATCTTGGTAGCCCTGATGCCGTCTAGTACAGGCATCTGGATATCCATCAGGATCATATCATAGCAGCTTTGACTAGCCATCCGGACGACCTCGTCCCCATTGCAGGCCCAGTCGTAGGTGATTTCCCAACGTTTCAGGAAATCCTTGAAGATCATGGCGTTGATTTCGTTGTCCTCGGCCAGCAGGATGTGGCAACCAGTCAGGGTCTTAATCGCCAGTTCGTGATTGATCTTGAGGTTGTTGACCTTGCCTTGTTCGGCCAATTGTTGCTCTGGGGCTGTGCACTCTAGCATTAGGTCAAAGCTAAAGGTGCTGCCACGGTTTGGTTTGCTGACCAAGCTGATGGTGGTCCCGAGGCTTTCCAGTAGTTGTTTAACGATCGGCAGACCCAGCCCTGTGCCAGTCTGTTTCTGGTCCAGCATGACCGGGACTTGTTCGTAAGCCTCGAAGACTACATGCTGCATATCCTCAGGGATACCCTGGCCGGTGTCCATCACGCTGAAGTTCAGGTGCTGGATGTTATCCTTGACGCCAAGGTCCGTAACCGTGAGGCATACCATGCCTTTGTCCGTAAACTTGATGGCATTGCCTAATAAGTTATTGAGGACGTTATTAAGGATGTTTTCGTCGCCCATGACGGAAGCTGGCAATTGGTCTGGTTGTTCAAGCTCGAAGACGATGCCTTTCTGGTAAGCCTGAAGCTGATAGACGTCCTTGAGGTTCCGGAGAAGGGAAACCAAATCAAATGGGCGTTTCGCTATTTTGTATTTGCCAGCCTCTAGTTTGCTGAGGTCTAGCAACTTATTGATGGTGTTTAGCAGGTTGCGGGCGCAGAACTCAAGTGTCGTCAACCTACCTAATATCTTAGCATCTTCTACCTCTTGTAGCAAGAGGTTATTGATCCCGATGATGGCATTGAGGGGGGTCCGGATCTCGTGGCTCATGGCCGAGAGGAACTGGGTCTTGGCGCTGGCAGCCATTTCGGCTTCCTCGCGGGCTTTGACCAATGTTTCTTCTAGCTGTTTGCGGTTGGTGACATCTTGCCCTGTGCCCCTGATGTTAGTTAGCTGGCCCAAGTCGTCTAACGTGAAGCGGGCCCTGACGAAGAGGTAGATAGCGACATCATTGGGTGTCATGATGCGGTAGTCTAGGCTGAACTCCTTACCCGTCGCGACACATTCGTCATAGAGCTCGGCCACACGCTGCCGATCTTCCGGATGAATGCGGTCGGTGAAGATGTTGTGCTGGTCCACCAATTCGCCTTCCAGCCCAATCAGCTCTTGCAAAACATGGCCATGATGGCGGCTGCGCTGATTGCCAAAGTCATATTCAAAACTACCGAGCCTCGCGATGGATTGTGCTTCGTTGAGGGCTTGGGCATACTGCACCAAGTCGGCCTCGCTGGCCTTGAGGCGGCTAACATCGACCATCATGCCATACCAAGCGGTGCTACCGTCAGCCTTGGTGTGAGGCAAGGCATGGGCGCTCATCCAATGGTCCTGTCCTGGGCCTTTAATCAAGAGCTCGTGATCCCATGGTAGGAGGTTCTGGGCAGACTCTTGCAACTTGGCCCACGAGTCTTGGTTTTCGGCATAGCCAAACCAGTCAATAGTCGTTGTGGCCATATCTGGGTTCTGGCTGAGCCCCAAGATGTCATAACCCCCTTGGCTAATGTATGGAACGGTGAACTGCCCATCCACACTGAGGTTAAACTCGAACACGACACCAGGTGCCGTTTGGGTCAATACATCTAGTCTTTCCTGATGCGACTTGGCCTCCTCGCGAGCCAAAATACGATCCGTGACGTCCATGATGAGGCCGTCGTAGATATAGCCAGCAGTGGTATGAAAACTCACCTGGGCTGTGAAAAGCAGCCA
>CANHWS010000193.1 GCA_947464365.1 Cytophagaceae bacterium
AGGTTTGCTATGCTTCGTTTTATTAGCAGGATACCAAAGACTTCAGGCACAGGACCTATCTGCTGGCGAAAAGGCTGCTCGCAAAAGTGCGGATCGTTACTATAGCGGAAAGAACTATTATATGGCCCTCGAGGGCTACCTGCCTATACTGAAAGCCCATCCTGAGGATGTGGACTTGAACTTTGTCGTCGGCATGTGTTACCAACAAGGTTGGGACAAGGAAAAGGCACTCGGCTACCTAGCCAAGGCGGCACTAGGTAGCCCCAAACCAACTAAGGAGTTGATGTTTGCATACGGGTCTGCCCTGCATTTTGACAATCAGTTTGACGAGGCCATCAAGTGGTACCGCAAGGCAGACCCGCTAGGCACCAATCGCTACATCACGTCCAAACGCATCAACGAGTGTTTGCATGGAAAAAGACTGGTTGCTACTCCTGTAAAGGCTATCATTAGCAACTTGGGTAATGTTATCAACACAGCCTATAACGAATACCTTCCACTCCTGACGGCAGACCAGCTTACGATGGTTTTCACCTCACGACGCCCTAATACCACAGGTGGCAAAAAGGATGCTGATGGACAGTTTCTTGAGGATATCTACATCAGCAAGATGGCCAATGGGAGCTGGAGCCGCCCGCAAGCCCTACCAGAGCCACTCAATAGTCGTGACCATGACGCTTGTGTTGGCCTAAGTGCCGATGGCCAGACGATGTTTATCTACAAAGGCAAAAATGGTGGTGACATCTACATTTCCAAACTGGATGGCAAAACCTGGGGTACTCCGCAGCCATTTGAGTTCAATTCGGATAAATTCGAAAGTAGTGCCTTCCTCTCCCATGATGGCAACCGACTTTACTTTGTGAGCGACCGCGCTGGCAATAAGGATATCTATATCTGTCGCAAAACGTTCAAAGGGGCTTGGGGCAAACCAAGCTACATGAACCAGAACATCAATACCTCTTTCGACGAGGAAAGCCCCTGCGAAAGTGCCGACGGCAAATGGCTTTACTTCAGCAGTAAAGGTGCTACTTCGATGGGTGGTTATGACATCCTGCGTGTACCAATCAGCTCGGCTGGGGCCACCGGGATGAGCGAAAACCTTGGCTACCCGATCAATACCGCTGGCGATGACCTCTACTTTAATCTCTCGCCTGATGGTAAGTTCGGCTACTTCAGCAGCGAAAAAGCTGGTGGATATGGTCGGCAAGACCTCTACGTGATCTCGATGCCACCTCCAGCCCAGCCACCAGGTGTGACCTTGGTCAGGGGCGTGATCAAGGATGCTGCAACAGGCAAACCGACACAAGCTACCGTCATCATCACCGACAACGAGGCGGGCAAAGAGGTGGCCACCCTAACCTCCAACAGTGTGACAGGCGAGTTCAGCATCAGCTTGCCAAGTGGGAATAACTATGGCATCGCCGTCGAGAAGTCCAAACGCTTGTTCTACAGCGAAAACCTCCAGATCAAAGTCTCCGAAGGTTTTGTGGACCTGAAGCGGGATATCGTATTGCCAACAATCGCAAAAGGCAACAAGATGATCCTGCGCAATATGTTCTATGACAATAACATCTCTGACCTACGTTCGGCCAGTTTTCCTGAACTCAATAGGGTGGTGGCCTTGCTTAAAGCAGAACCAACGATGGTTGTCGAAGTTGGAGGGCATACGGACAACGTAGGGACAGCAGACTACAATCAAAAACTAAGTCTCAAGCGTGCCACCGATGTTATCAACTATCTGGTCAAGAATGGCATAGCCGCCAAACGCCTCATCCCTAAAGGATATGCAAGCAGCCAGCCAATCGCCCCTAACACTACAGAGGATGGCAGGCTCCAGAATAGGCGGACGGAGATTATGGTGTTGAAGGAGTAAACCCTTGGGACTTAATGCCAAACCCCAACATGCCTAAAAATCAGGGCCTACCCACCCACCACCAGCCGCATAACAAAGGTGCCATGTTGTGTTGCATACTTGACATAATAAAGGCCCGAGCTGACTTGCCGTAGGTCCAGATGCTCACCAATATAGTAGGTACCCGACCGAACCACTTGGCCAGCCGAGCTGCAAAGTTGATATTGCCCCACCGTGCCATAAGGCATATCATGGATAACCGTATGCCCCACCGCTGGGTTAGGAGACAGCCGAGGATACCACCGATCTGGCACGCCAGTTACTGGTTTGTCTGTACTGTTGATGACAGGGGGTGTGTAGGGCCGCCCTACATTGCTGATGCGAACCACCCCTGGTCTAGATAAAGAGGTAACCAGGCGAGCCCTACCATTTCCTGCGCAGGTCGCATTTTGGGTGGCGCTATCCAAAAAGCAGTGACTAAGGCCAACACTAGGTGCGAGTTGATCACGTGCGGTTTTAGTATAAAAATACCTGATCGTCCGATCAAGCGACAACCGTTCTATATTGATCGAGTCATCTAAATTGAATCCTCCGGATCCGTAAAGGGTCGTAAAACTACCATCTCCTGCCAATATCGGTGGTGGCGAACTACGGTACTTAATCGTATCAAGCCATTCAGTATTAAAATTACGGTCTAGCTTGGCTAAAAAGCCATGTATATTCCCCATCCCCACATAACGCCTCCCATAAAGCAAATAACTGCCGTCGGGAGCGACAAAGAGTTTGGCCGTGTTGAATCCCTTGCTCGTCGGCTCATCGTACAGTACCCCTTGGCCAATTTGGTTGCCATTGCCATCGATCAGGATATAAAACACCGAAGCCCCATAAATGGCTGGGATCATAAAGGTGTCTGGTTTGATTTCGTGTACACCGATGACCGACGGTGCACGGAACTGTGGCAAATATTCTTGCTGCCAAATATAGATCCCTCCAGTGGCAACCCTGCTCGCATATAAGATCGGCAATTGCCCGACAGTATCAGGTACGATCAAACCAGCCACTACAAAATCACCAATGGCATTGGCTGTCATGGCTTGTGGTAGTGGGTATTTACGTGGTAAGGTGTAGTCGGACTGCCACCGTAGGATGCCATTGGTGTCAAATGCCGTGATAACCTGCGTTTTTACATCTCTCAAAAGACTATGATCTTCTTTTGCGACCAAGGCAACTAATTCAGATTGGTCATTAGGATGCTGCAATATTTGCATTGGATATCCCAAAATACCCAAATTGTAATAACCAATGGAGTCAAGGTTATTATTTAACTTCAACACCCCAGTACCCTTTACATCGGATACTAACCTAGAGCCAAAAGTCCGATCCCTACAAAGAATAAAGATGGAAGAATTAGTTTGCATAGAATGCACAACCACAGCGTCATCAGGCCTCGGAAATTGTTTCTGCCCAAACAAAGTTTGGGCAGAAACAGAGGTTCCGATAAACAATAAAGATATCAGGATGAGGTGCCTCATTGTTTGATGATTTTGGTGTAGGTGGTGCCGATTTGGAGGTGGTAGAGACCTGCAGGAGCATCCACTAGTTGCAGCTCAACTTGATCTTCGTCAACCTGTTTGCGTTCCAGGCCTACTTGTTTCCCAGTTGAAGTCAAACAACGGATCATATCTCCACGTTGAGCCATGACCCTGAAGCTATGGCTAAACGGATTTGGCATCACCCTTAGGTTTTTGTTCACCTCTAGTCCATCGATTTCCGTCACACGTGGTGCCGCAAGCGGGAAGTAGATTTTGTCAGCAAGATTGCTGCAGACCAATACTGCATTGACGTTGTTGGGGTTGTATTGATTGCTTTGTGTTTTGGCGTAGGTGAAATCGTCTTCAACACTAACGTTTCCACCTACATTTCCTACATGCTCATTTGTATGTCGTTGGTAAACGAGTGTGCTAGTTGGTGTGTTATGAAAACTACTCCATTGTGCTTTCCTTGCCCAGCCACCAGTTGGGGCGTTCACATTTGCACCACCACTAGGCAAATTCCCCCGGTTGGACTCATTAGCGATTGGGAAAACGTTGGCACCTGATACAAGGTCTGGTCCAACTTGGTTGACAAGCAGCCCGCTGTATTCATTAAAGAGACCATACCAAGTCTGCCCAGAGGGTATGGTGGCATTGACCACAAACTTGTTGCATTTGAACTCGGTCAAAGAGCCCCCAGTTCCAGTTGCGGTCCCGAATGCTACGCCCTTTTGGCAGTCCATGAAAACATTACTATTGGCAAAGGCTTTGGGTGTGATGTTGCCATCTTTAAGGTTAAGCGCAGTCGAGAAGTTTGAAAAGGTGTTCCCGTTACTCAGGAGAAAAGTATTACCACTAAAAGCAAACTTCGGCGTGGTGCTTGCTAAAGTCGTGAAAGTGTTGTTCGTGAGCCATAAACGGTGCCCAGTCGTTCCGTTCCAGTTTGCAAAGACCCCAAATACATCAGTGGTATTGGTCCCGAGCAATGCGGGCCATGAGGTGCTTTGGTCAAGTGCTTCTTTCTGGAAAGTAGCGTCAATCGTGCTTGGTACCGATACAAAAGAATTTTTGATCGTGAAATCACCACCGGAATTGGTGGAATTATTGACATAAACAGCCATTTTTTGACAATTACTAATATGGGCGTTGTCAAGGAACCGCATCATATTATTTCTCACTATTACCCCGATCATCGCCCCATCAATTCGCCAATTGTTGCCTGTTATATTATTGATATTGGGGTTCATCACCTCCCAGTTAAACTGTACCCCGACATTGGTCAAGAACCATGCCTGCTTGGTACTAGTGTTATAGGTGCTGGTGTTGTAATTATAGTCAAACGGACGGTTAAACCCAAGCCTAGTGCTTCTAACCGTAATATCATTGATTTGGGCAGTAGCATTAAATCGATCGCTCACAAAACCGTTCATGCAGTTATAGATTCGTAACTTGCCTTGTGGATTTGACGTACTACCTTGGATATAGATTCGATTTCCTAAAGATAAACTAGACTCTGAGTTGATTGCAGTAAACGCATCTCTGATCTCTACATTCTTTAGGTATAATACCCCTCCGTCTTCTACCACAATCCCTTTCCACATATCGCCATGTGCCGCTTGCAGGATGGCATTTTCGATTGTTAGTTGGAAACCCGCCTTGACCCTGATCTCAATAGCCTTCGTGCCCAATTGCCCACCTGGTGCGCTATTGTTCCGTGTGATCAGGTTGGTAACCCCTGGCCCTTGTTGTAACAAGTTACCAAACACCACTCGTCCACTGATAGTAGCTGAGCCTACACCTTGATAAACTATTGATGACTTAACGTAGCTCACCACATTGGTATTTATCGGGCTGTAGGCCTCAATAATGTCAACTGTTGAAGCATCAAATGGTGCCCCATCCGTGTTGCCGTAGCTTACAATGTTCGTACCTGCATCTTCCATCACCCAGTCCGCAAATGGGTTAGATATATGGTTCGGGTTGTTGTTCGGGTTCGGGACTTCATACTCCAGCACTGCCGTGCAACCAAGTCGGCTCACAGTGGCCCGGATATACCTGTCATTAGTGTTGGCAGGGAACTCAGCATAATAGACCTCGTCGTATCCACCATTGGAAGGGTTTTGTGCCTCTGAGATGATAAAGGCACCTGGCATCTGCCACACTACTGTGACGCCAGACTCGTAGTTAGCCAATCCCACCCTAAACTTGTTGTTTGGCTTAATGGTGTAAGGCGAGGAGGTACCGTGTGGGGCCCGGGCGAAACTTTCGCTCCAGACTTCGATGGTCATTTCGGGCAGCGGAAAGTCATCACAAGGGTTCGGCGCCTCTATTTCGCCACCTGGGCCATCACCCACGACTTGTGCAACACTATGGCCATAGCTGAAGATTGTCATTAGCAGCATAACGAGAGCTAACCTTAGGCTAGTTTGCGTTGATTGCTCTCTCTCTCTCTCTCTCTCTCTCTGGTTTTCATACTCAGCATTAGGTTTGTAATGGTTGAAACATCGTTTGTGAGTGAATCCGTTAATCTGGCATAATATTGATAAGAAGGATCCTGATCTCCAAATTAAATTTTGATCACTATGCCCATACTTCTTACAAAAGGTCATTTATAGCACCCAGACCAGCAAATCAAGCTCTTCATCGGATAAAAGACTTTTTTTTCCTACTAAAAGACATCTTTTTATATCAAGATTTTGCGCAACACAAACTAGAATGGAATAGTAGGTTTAGTCCAGACATTACAACAGTACAGCCGAACACCCCTATAACAAAAGACAGCCTCTGGATACGAAAGGTTGCCCATCTATAAGGACTTATTTTGAGCGAGTTAGGGCCTTACTTCCATCACGTCCGCCGATGTCTCCATTAGGCCCTAAGGCAGGGAATGGGCTTTATTGAAGGCATCCTCTTATGGATGGCATTGACCAAAAAAACCTCCACATTACATGGAGGGTTTTCATCATCAGCTAGCTGAATAAAGACTAGTAGCGGTAATCGTCGCCTTTGTACGGGCCAAAGGCAATACATAAACCTTAGGCTCATAGTTTTTGCTGTTCAGCCAAAGCTCCAGCGACCATTACATGCACGCAATTGCAAGTGTCTTTTTTGCCACTAGGCATCTAGAACAACGTCTTTGCTTCACGCACCCAGGTAAATTATACATAGCGCTCGATGAACTTGGTCCTAGGTAATCCTTGTCATTTCAGGGTCAATTATGGTATCCAAGTGCATCCCCAAACCCACCGTCCAGCTTTTTTCCTTATTTTCGGGGTATGAAAAACGGTTACATGCGCCTATTTGGCATGAAAAC
>CANHWS010000194.1 GCA_947464365.1 Cytophagaceae bacterium
AAATGGAACCTGAGTAGTCTAGATAGTCTTGGGAATTTTTACTTGCCCTTTGACTCGCAAATGAAAACCACGCAAAATATTCAAGATAATATACCTTAGCAAAATTTGCGATCTTTGAAACGTACTCTTGATAAGCGGAGACTGTTGATCCGTAGCGCCAAGTGGTAATTTCCTTCGGGTCAATTATATTTCTTTTAGAGTTCGATGGATCAACCTTTGCTAGCCGTAACGCTAACCAAGACTTGATTTCAGTAGTGTCGGACAAAGATTGGTCGTTATTATTTAGTAACATCTTATGACCATAATTAAGCATGATTCCGCTGTAGCAGGGGTTGCATGCAGTGAAACTAGCGATATCACCCTTTAGTCTCAGATTTAGCGCAGTTGCATTGCTATCGGTATTCGTTGACGGCAAAAAGCTAATATTCCCAACAGCATAGAAAGTTGCTTTGTCAAGCCCTCTGTATATGAAATACCGAATGTTTGGCAAACTCAAACTCACCTGGCTAGAGAATGGGATCAAAATTGCGTTAACCTTAGTAGTCGACCCTTGTTGAGGCACTACAATAAGCTGACCAGGACAAATACCAAAGGCCTTAACCCTGACGGGACTACTTCCTGTGCCACCTGCAAGGGTGCAAACCTCGGTGGTCTGGAAATGCTGGTTTGGCCCTCCCGTACCTCCAGCCAATGGACCCCAACCTTCCCATACCTGAGAAGTAGTCGTGTCTTGGTCAAAAAAGTAGGACAGCTTGCTCATCCGCTCTAGTTTCCTCCCTGCATGGCTATTTCCAAAACCTGCAAACAGCCTGCCAAAGGTAACAATGCAAACTTGATAAGTTTCTTAGGCAAATGCAAGAGATTAAATGTTAATGTCATTTTGGTCTAAACAAGTTTCGATCCTCCTTGCATCAACTCATGTACGCGTGTATAACGTCTCCAGATTAGCTAAATTGTCAGTATTGATGTCTTTTAGCTTTTTTAGTCAGTGTATTTATGACCAATGGGGACGTAAGTTGTGTTTCGTCATCTTGATTGCGTTTCAAAGGCTATTTCCAATACTTGATCTGATTAACCTTGCCTTGATAACCATTTAAGGTAACAAGTGTACCAAGGGCCAAATAACACAGGGCAACCAGGTATCTACTTCTAGCGGTTTGTGGGCAAGGGGGTGTATAGCGGTCGTTTGGTGCGGGAGTAGATTCGTATATGAGCTAGCGGCCCAATTACTCCACCACCTCCGTCACCACCTTTTTCCCAGCCAATTGCCCACAGGCGGCGTCGATGTCTTTGCCTCGGCTGCGGCGCACGTTGGTGATTACGCGTTTGCTTTCCATATATTGTTGGAAGGCATCTAGTTTATCTGCTGTGGTGTTGGTATAGTTCGCCTCAGCTATGGGGTTGTATTCAATGATATTGACTCGGCAGGGGAACTGTTTTGTGAACTGCCAGAGCTCTTTGGCGTCGTCTAGGGTGTCATTAAAGCCATTGAAGGCAATGTACTCGAGCGTGATGCGGTTCTGGGTTTTGCGATAGAAATACTGCAACGAATCCCGCAGGGCCTCTAGTGTGTTAGATTCATTGATCGGCATAATGGTATCCCGTTTGGCATCGTTGGCGGCATGGAGGCTCAACGCTAGGTTGAACTTCACTTGGTCATCAGCCAGTTTGGTGATCATCTTGGCGATGCCAGCTGTACTAACGGTGATGCGTTTAGGTGACCAGTTGAGCCCCGTTGGGCTGGTGATGCGGTCAATGCTTTGCATCATGTTGGCGTAGTTGAGCAACGGCTCGCCCATACCCATATAGACGATGTTGGTAAGGGGCATACCGAAATGCTCCTTGGCTTGTAGGTCGATCAGGATTACTTGATCATAAATCTCGGCGGCATCGAGGTTGCGTTTGCGCTCCATATAGCCTGTTGCGCAGAACTTACAGGTTAGCGAGCAGCCCACTTGGCTACTAACACAAGCCGTCATCCGGTCGTCAGCGGGGATCAATACGCCCTCGACGATATGGCCATCATGCAGGCGAAAGGCCGTTTTGATGGTCCCGTCTTGGCTCTTCTGTACGTCCTGGATGGTAACGGCATTGATGACATAATGGTCCTTGAGCCATTGGCGTAGCGTATTGCTGAGGTTGGTCATCTGGTCAAACCGTGTGGCGGACTTGACCCATAGCCACTCATATACCTGCTTGGCCCTAAATCCTTGCTCACCTTGTTTCTTGAACAGCTCTTGGAGCTGCTCGAGGCTCAGCTTCCGGATGTCTGCCTTCGAGATGGTTGGGGCAGCAACTGGGGCTGTTTCAGTCTGAGGTAGCAAGTTGTCGGTGTCCGTAGCATTAGTCATACTACAAAGGTAAGGATTCTGGCCCACCTTCTGGTTACGGCCACTACTTGCCATGGCGCCCCCAATTCCATAAGTATAGTCATGTGCTATATCGTTATGCAAATAATCAATTTTATCTATACTGTTGGACGCCGTACGTTTGCACCGTCCAATCAGGCAAGGTCAAGGCGAAACAGAGCCTAACTACTTCCTTGGCCTGATAAAGGCAACATGGATAAACCACCCCAAACAAACCCAGTACCTACCAAACCACAATACCTCAAACCACTACCACTATGCAAAACCGTGTGCTTTCTGTCGGTGCTTCTTTCCCGACCTTTAACAAAATCGCTGTCACCTCCCTGACCCAAGGCAAGGAGTTCAGCACCATCTCCAATGCCGACCACCAAGACAATGGCCAATGGCTTGTGATGTTCTGGTGGCCTAAAGACTTCACCTTCGTCTGCCCAACGGAGATCGCGGAGTTCAACAAACGCTTCTTGGACTTTCAAGATCGGGATACCCACTTGGTAGGTGCCAGCACTGACTCTGAGTTTGTCCACCTGGCTTGGCGCCAAAACCATGATGACCTGCGGGGCCTGCGTTTCCCGATGTTGGCTGATACCTCCAAGTCATTGGCTGAGGAGCTTGGCATCCTGAGCGCGGACGAAAAGGTTGCCTACCGTGTTACCTATATCGTTGACCCACAAGGGATTATCCGTTGGGTATCGGTCAATGACCTGAACGTGGGCCGCAATGTGGACGAAGTGATCCGGGTGCTAGATGCCCTCCAGACCGATGAGCTTTGCCCTTGCAACTGGAAGAAGGGTGAGGCTACCCTTAATGCCCCAGTCGAGGCCTAATCTGGGTCTAGCCTAGGCACCTTACCACTATCTAAACAGTAGGCAGGGGTATCATCACTACTTCAGGTACCCCTGAGCTGCTATCCTCTAACGCAATAAAATCAAACCACATGAGCACCACCGAAACACTTAATGAAACTTTGGAGGCCCTGGCCCAAGAGCTTAACCTCGACCTCAGTAGCCTGAGCCCAGAGACACATAACCTAGGCCAGACCAACCACCGTTACCTGCGTGATCTGCGTACCAATATTAGTAACGGACTGAAATACAGCAACCTGAGCCGCAAAGAGGCCCTGTTGATCGTTCTAGCTACTAGCCTGAACATGGGGCATAGGCCATTGAGCGCAGCCCTCACCGAGCTTGCTACCCAAGCTGGCACCACTGCTGAGGAACTTGCCGAAGTCACAGCTGTTACCAGCCTAATGGGGGTTAACAACGTGCTGTATCGCTTCCGCCACTTTGCTGAGCGGGATTACTATAACAACACACCTGCTGGCATCAAGATGAACATCATGATGAACCCAGTGTTGGGCAAAGAGTTCTTTGAGCTCCTGAGCCTGGTGATCAGTGCCATCAATGGTTGCGAGGTCTGCGTTCGGAGCCATGAGGAGTCGGTACGCCACCTAGGCAGCAGTGAGGCCCGCATCTATGATGCCATTCGCCTTGGTGCAATGGCTCGGGGATTGATCGTCCTCTAGAACTAGTGCAAAAGATATTACCTGAGTAAATGATCACCGAATAAAAACGGGCCCAACGCTGTCAATGCATTGGGCCCGTTTTAGTTTGTCTAAGGTAACCAAATCTGCTATTGCGCCTTTTCGGTCGCAATCACTAGTGGCAGTTTGGCCTTATTGATGGCATCAACTACCTGAATTAGTTTGTCCACTGTTTGGCTTTTGTCACAGCGGAGGACGACGGTGGCGTTATCGTTCTTGACCTTTTCAGCCTCTAGCGTACCTTGTAGGGCAGTTAGGTCTAGCTCGGTTTTTTCGATGTAGATTTTGTTATCTGCTGTAACCGCAATGTTGATAAGGTGTTTTGGCACAGTGTGGCCAGTGGTAGCCTTAGGCAGTAGTAGCTTGATGGCTGTTGGGCTGGCCAAGGTGGACATGATCAAGAAAAACAGCATCAAGAAGAACAAGATGTCCGATAGGGCACCTGCCTCTACGGCTGCATGGTGTTTGGCACGTCGTCTGAACTGCATGGTCGTGGATCTTTATGGTTGATGGAGCAAAAACTGAGTGGATTAGGGCGGGGCTAAGCCAATAGGCCAACGCAATTCCTACCCTAGGTCATCTCAGACTTAGTCCATCGGTTTATGCAACAGGTCCAGGAACTCGATAGCAGTGACCTCCATTTTGTTGACCACACGGTCAATTTTGGCATTGAGTAGGGTGTAGAGCATATAGGCCATTACGCCGACCACAAGGCCACTGGCGCTGGTCACCATTTTCTCGTACATACCGCCTGCAATTATGCCGATGCTGATGTTGTCAGAGATCGAGATGTTGTAGAAGGCCTTGATCATCCCGAGGACAGTACCCAAGAAACCGAACATCGGTGCTATGGCCGCAATGGCAGACAGAATGCTCAGGTTGCGCTCCATGTTATAGACCTCAACGCGGGCAGTGCTCTCGATGGCACTCTCGATGTCACGGGTGTCTTGGCCCATCCGGAGCAAGCCCCGCTCTAGCAGGCGTGCAATCGGGTAGGTGGATTTGTTACAGTATGCCAACGCACCTTTGACGTCACCCTTGTAGAGCAGGTCCTTGATCTGGCCCAGAAAGTTCGGATCCAGCGTGCCAGCACGGTTGATGTACCGATACCGCTCGACGAAAATATAGATGGCTGCAAACGAGAGGATAAAAATCGGGATCATCACCGGGCCACCCTTCATCAGCAGATCGAGGGCATTGAGGCCTCCGTCTGGTGCAGTGGCGGGTAGGCTAACAGCGGTGGTGTCTTGAAGCAGAATATTAAACATTGGCTTTAGGGCTGCTGACGGCTCGACTGGTAGGTGTAGTGGCGGCCTGCAGTTGGTACAAATATGCCAACGCTTTTTGGCTTTAGGAAATTGTCTGCCCTGTTTGTGTGTTACTACCTATGTAAGACACCTGTCTTAAGGCTCCCAAATGCTATTCGGGCCGGGCTCTTGATAAGGTCATGGTCCTTTCGCTGAAATATAGGATGATGCCTCCTTGCTCTAACTGAGGGGCCTATCAAAGGGAGAAACCCTATGGTAGTAGCCAATTTTGTACTTGTATTGCAACGGAGGTGACGGGAGTCCATAGAGGTGCACAACACAGACGTAGCTTCTTCGGCCCAATGGGTGATTTGACCAACAAGGGCGCTCTTGTCAACGAGTATCGATAAAAAAACAGGTTTTGGCATGATTTTTAATACCCGAATCCGAATATCCCCTTATATTTCAAGTTCCTAAACATAAAAGGACCCATGAAAGTCGATCCTAACAAACCTTTTAAGATGGTATATCCGATCTACAGCCATAACCTAATGGGTTATCTGATAGAGAGTTATGTCGTCCAGGTGACTGATACGGGGCGTCTTTCATTCCTGTACCAGAACATCTCGAGCAAAAACAAGGACGAGTTCCGCCATGGGTTGGACGAAACAGACCTTCAGTTGATTGACCTCACGGATGTTATCCAGCAGGATACAATCTTCAAAAAATTTAGTACACAGAACAAACGCGAGACTCCAGCGGACTTCGTACTCCGGATCTATAATGGCAAAAAGGGTGAGGAGCTAGTTAAGGCCCAAATCGATGGCTATATCAGCCGTATTAAAAGCCAGATTTTCCCGCTCTTGCATGACCGCCTTGTTTGCGAAATGGGAGCGGATGGCAACCCAGTTGGCAAGGAGGTAAAGGTAGCGAACCAACCTTTGGACGTTACCTATAGTTTTGATCGCAAGCCAGAGCGCCTCCTGATGCAACCCATCATGAAGCTCAATGGGCAGAAGATCAAGACTTATAAGTCTAGCGTAATTACGCTAAGCGAGAGCCCTGGCTGGATATTGGCCAACAATAATCTCTATCAGTTGCCAGACGGGATCAATGCGGCCAAGGTCACACGTTTCTTTGATAAGATTGAGTACCAAGAGGTCCTGCCAGTCAACTACCCGACCTATTTCAATACGTTTATCCCTGGTATCCTGCGCTTTAATGACATTCAATGTCAGGGCTTCACAGTCCAGAAAGAGCAACACAGCCCGATAGCAGTCATTGGCCTCAAGGAGGTGGTCCTGTCCAAGTCGATGGCGATCTTTGCCCCAGCTGCTATCGCTGCTGACGGCACCATGACCGAGCAGGAGGATGAAACCCGCATCCAGTTTGACATCAAGTTCCGGTATGCGGACCATACGTTTGATATCGACCAAGTAGGGATGGATGCTGGGCCAGCGCATATCATTCCGCTTAAGCAAGGCAATTATAGCAACTACCTCAAGCTGGTCCGGAACAAAACGATGGAGACTG
>CANHWS010000195.1 GCA_947464365.1 Cytophagaceae bacterium
GCCTAGTAGCCAAAGTGCTGCCTGCGCAACATCATCAGCTGTGCCAAAGCGCCCAATAGGGTGGCGTTTGTTGCTTGCCTCGCGTTTGTCGTCCGTGCTCAATAGGGCACTGGCTAGTGGAGTATCTGTCAGAGATGGCGCAATGATATTCACTCGTATCTTTTGTGGGGCCCATTCGGAGGCTAAGCTTCTACCTAGTCCTTCTACTGCACCCTTACTTGCTGCAATGCTGGCGTGGAAACCCATTCCAAGTTTGGCGGCTACCGTGCTGAACAGCACCACGGAGGCAGACTCGGACTTACGTAACAGTTTGTGGGTAACCTGAAGCAGACCAACCGCGCCAAGGACATTAAGCTGGTAGTCATTAGCAAAGTCCTGTTGGGTGATGCGCCCAAATGGTTTGAGGTTGATGTTCCCAGGACAATATGCTACCCCATCAACTACATCAGGCAGGCCTGGGATATCTGATGGTACGGTTTGTCCAAAATCGATCATGATGTACTGGGCGCCTCTTCCGATAAGGTCCTCGGGAGCACGCCGGCTCAGAATCCAGACTTGGGCACCTTGGTCCAAAAGGAGAGATGCTAGCTGGTGACCAATGCCAGAGTTGCCACCAGCTATGATATAGTTTTTGTTGGTGAGTGTCATATAAACAAGGAGGCCAAGACAACGCTGGATTTTCAGCACCGTCTTGGCCTCTATAACAGAGCGTCTGGCTTTAGGGTTTTGAATTGGCTTACGATTCTAGATCTGGCACCAGCTTAAACCACCAAAAACTTAGACTGTCTTTTTGGTCTTGGTTTTTACTGGCTCGGGACTATCGATCAGGGCCTTCATAAAACTTGATTCCTTGACCATATCCACAAACACGTCGCTAGGCTTAAAAGTGGGGGTGTAGTGTGCCGGAACCAGCATCGTTTCTTTGGCCAAGATGTTACGGGCCAATTTTGGGGCACGTTTCTTGTTGACAAAACTGCCGAAACCACGGATATAGACGTTTTCGCCTTTCGCCATGGCCTCTTTTACTACTTCCAAAAATCGCTCGACTGATTCTGTAACATCAGTGCGCTCTATACCAGTTTTTTCGCATATCTGCGATATAACTTCAGCCTTGGTCATGTTCTAATTTCTTGAATTTCAATGCGTTAAAGGGGTGCAAATGTAGTAAATCTTCCTAATCGGCAATACTGATAGCCCCAATATTGATTATGTTTTTTTCAAAATTACGTCCATGACCTACCCCAAAGCCCTTCTAGCGCCTGCAATTATACGGTATAATCCTATTTTTTAGGCTGTTTGAGGTTAATTCCGTTACCGGCCTCAGTTTTGATTTGTGATCCACTACACTTTATTGCAGGTCTAAAATCAGGCAGGGCCTGACCCAAAAAAATGGTAAGGCAAGAACCTATTGTTAGGATCTATCAGTTGCCCTTTAGGTATAACTTTGTTTATACTTTCCGAGTTGTTCGTCAGGGTATTAGGGTCATTACAGTAAGCCCTTATCATTTTGTAGTTGAAGTTACTGGCTCTTTTGCTTAATTAGCTAGTTGGTTCCCTAGTTGAATCATGTGTTAATAATGCCTAAATCTGTTTGGTACAAACCTGCCCCATCTGCAAACAACTCTTCACGATCTTGACCAAACCTATCTCCCAGCCTCAGCAGCCGGAATCCATGTCTTCCCTAGCCGCAAGGGAACCAGACCTTAGTTGGTCAAGAGCAGTCATCAGCTGGTACAGATCCCACAAACGAGATTTGCCATGGCGTGATGTCAATAATGCCTACTTTACTTGGTTGTCCGAAGTTATTCTGCAGCAAACCAGAATCGATCAAGGCACGGCCTACTACCACCGTTTTGTCGAGACTTACCCCACCATAACTGACCTTGCATCAGCTTCCGAACAAGATGTCCTTCGGCTTTGGCAAGGCCTTGGATATTACAGCCGTGCAAGAGCCCTATGTGCCACTGCACGCCAAGTGGTAACCGACCATGGTGGGCAAATGCCCCTAGAGTATGATTTGCTATTAGGCCTCAAAGGAATCGGACCCTACACGGCTGCCGCCATTGCCAGTATGGCAGGTGGGCAGGATGTCGTGACGATCGATGGTAACGTGTATCGTGTATTGGCCCGCTGTTTCGGGATTTACCAAGATATAGCAGCCTCGCAGGCACGAGGCCTTTTTCAGGCATTTGGCCAGCAGCTACTACCAGCCGGTCAAGCCTCGGACTTTAACCAAGGGATGATGGACCTAGGGGCTACTATATGTACCCCCAACAAACCTAACTGTTCTGCCTGCCCTGTGGCTGTCGGGTGTTTCGCCCGACAAAACCAAATGATCGAGGCATTACCAGTCAAAAACAAAAAGATCAAGCAGCAGGTCCGATACCTCCACTACTTGGCAATCACAACGGATGGTATCGGTCTTTGGCTCAGGATGCGCGAAGGCAAAGGAATATGGCATGGCCTTTGGGAGCTGCCTGTGCTAGAGACCGCAAAGGATATGGACTGGAAAGAGCTAAGCGATGTAGCGGATACGACCATACCAGAGGGGCAAGAAAACTTGTGGTCATTGTTATTGCCGAATCTACCAGTTCGGAAATGGGTAGCCCCTAAACACCAACTGACACATCAAACAATCCTGGCCAATTTTTATGTTCTGGATATTGCCAAAAGTGCCGATATAGAGCCTATGAGCGATTTTTTGACCACTTTAGGCTATCAGTATCTTGACCAAGCTGCCCTTGAGGCAGTGCCAAAACCAGTTCTGCTAAGTAAGTTTTTGGCTAGTGTTAGCATCGCATCATAGTAGATTGGTGGGTGAGGTTATGTGTATTTTTTTTTGACTTTGGCACTAAGCGTGTTACTTTGTGCAGGTAATCGATGGTTAGAAAATCGTCACCGTGTTGACGGCTTAATCGTTGATCCTGATTTACCTATATACAATCCTAGTCTTTACGATTGACCTTATGGCAAGTTATAATAAAATCACCCTTGTGGGTAACGTTGGTTCGGACCCTCAGCTCAAGGTGTTTGAGCAAAGCAAGGTAGCTGAGTTTTCGGTCGCTGTAAACGAAAGCTATAATGACCGCAATGGCCAGCGTGTCGAAAAAACCGATTGGTTCCGGATTGGCGTTTGGGGCCAGCGTGCAGACGTTATCATGAACTATGTAAAGCGCGGTGCTCAGATCATGATCGAAGGCAAACTAACGGTACGTACTTGGCAAGATGCTGCATCGGGCAAGGAACGGTTTGGTCTTGATGTTCGTGCCTCAGACTTTGTCCTTTTAGGTGGCCCCAATTCTGATGGTCGTTCACAGCTTCCCCCTCCAGGAGCACCATCTAGCGCTTTTAACAGTAATGTTGCGTCTTCCCCATCCACCTACAGCACAGCACCTCAGTCCCACCAGTCTGCAGTTGCACATGATCCTTTGGCAGGCAATAGCCAATACTCTTCGGGGGGGGGCTCCAACCAACAGGACAACGACGACCTTCCGTTTTAGCCTTAAGGGCTGCAAGTGTCCACCTTTCGTTTTTTAGCATGGTGCCCAATAGCTTGGTTATTTCACCAAGTTGCCCACCATTGCCTCAATCTTGATCCCTACCTAAACACCTGTCCAGAGCATAATGACTAGCCACCCATTTCTCCATCGTTGTTGTTGTTGGTACCTGTCTAACGCCGTTTATCAGAGGCGAAGCTCGCGGGCAGGGATTATGGGCACCATGCTAGTTGTTGCGTCTCTCGTATTGGGTGGCTGTCAGGACAAAGATGACACACAGAATGCACAGGCCGGACAGGACACTAGCGTTGTGTCCGAAACTGTAATCACAAAGGCTGAAACCCAAGATTTCCTCCATAGCCTACCAAATACACTTCATTTGGCAAGGATGTTCAAACGGACAGGGATGCCTTATGTAACCGGTTTGGTGCATAACACTAAGGTGGCCCAAAGCTATGTAGACCCAACTGCACAGGCTATCAACCTAGGGATTTATAGTGCGGACATGGGATATGCTGTTTTGCATAACCAGAATCAAGAGGCACTCAAGTCCCTAAAGGCAGTCAAGATTCTAGCCGATGCCCTACAGCTAAATGTGCTTTATGATGCGGGTCCTTGGCTAGGCAAATTTGAGCGTAATCTCAACAATAGCGACTCGGTCTTGGCTATTATGGCCCAGCTCCAGATGCAGAGTGATCTGTTGTTAAGAGACAATGCCCGTTACGATGTCCTTTACCTGAGCTTTGCAGGGGCCTATGCCGAAAGCCTGTTCCTAGCAACCCAGCTCGAAAAAAACCATCCGAATCCTGCTCTCATTAAACGCATTTCCGAGCAGCAGTTGGCACTTGGTAAACTTATCTTGCTTATTGAAGGGCTAGACGATCCCGAACGTTACATGATTTTGCTAACAGACATGAAGGCCATTCAGGATATGATGCTCAAATTGGACGTCGGACTTGCCGAAAAGAAACCAGAAAAAGCACGCCAAATGGCCCTCAAGGAACTGTACCCTAAGGTAGAAACACTCCGTAAACGGCTAGTGGCACAAAGTTAGAGCTGTCGTTATCCGAGACGTATTGCAGTCCCTATCCAACAGTTCCTGAAAATATGCTAGCACAGAGACTGACATCACCTTTTGATCCGGCAGAGCGCCTCCAAGTCATGATATTAAATCTGAAACCAAACTTTGCCTCTGGCTTATTGGTCCTACTGCTTCTGCTCCTTACCTACGGCACCAATGCCCAATGCGACGAAAAACGCGTTAGGAAACTGACAACCACTCATTTAGGAGAATACAGCTACGAAACGGCCTCGTTCAGACCACTATCCGGTTTTGGCAACAGTCGGTCTATCGATGCAGTTTTTATTGCTTATGGGGACGAGAAATACAGGGTTGTCAACTTAAGCCATGGCCACTCTGGCGAAATGGTTTTCCAGATTCTAGATGCTAAACGCAACGTCATATTTAGCAACGAAAAAAGCCAAAGCGGAGATAAACATGACTTCACTGCCCCTACCAGTGGCGACTACATCATACGGTTTAAGTACCTGACTGAAACCAAAGACGGATGTGTGGCGTTCGCCATCGGATACAAGTAATCAAATCCGTAGTCCCTTCTACGCCTCTCTTAGCCTTACGATACTTAATAAGACTCGGGCTTTGATACCGTTCGTGGTGCCATTTAGTGCCAGACCACTCCTGATGTCTTTTGACAACTCTTACCAATCAAGTGCAACCACCCACACATCCGCATCAGTACCTGCTCCTGAGCCTCCGGATATGGGTTAAGTTAAGGGCTTTGGGGCGTCTCGTTAGGATCAACAATCTGATGATATTGGCCCTTACACAGCTCTTGGTGCCAATATGCCTAACAGTTCCTTATCATTACCAATACCAATTGGTATTAGATCCTCGACTGTGGTTACTCATCTTTGGCACTTTATTGGTCGCCTCGGCAGGGTATGTTATTAATGACTATTATGACGTCAAGATCGATAGTATCAACAAACCCAAACGGGTAACTATCGATCGACAGTTCAGCCGGACCACTGCCATCTGGCTCCATACCGTTCTGAATCTGACAGGGATCGGTTTAGCCTATTTTGCTGGCCTGAAGGTTGCTATTCTGACGTTTTTATCGGCCTTTTTGCTCTGGATTTATAGCAATCACCTTAAACGCCTGCCCTTGGTAGGAAACTTATTGATTGGCATTCTGGCAGGGCTTTCGGTCCTGATGCCCCTTATTTACCTACAGCAACATACTCCAATAGGTTGGGTAGTGGCCACTTTAGCCATGGTCCTGACGTGGGTGCGCGAGGTGGTCAAGGACATGGAAGACCTAAAGGGGGATAAAACCTTTGGCTGCCGAACTCTACCGATTGCAATTGGCCTTCGGCAGACAAAGTTTGTGATCTATGGGTTTGTCCTGATTTTGCTCGTGACCTTGGCCTTGTCTATCCTGATGGGTTGGGTTGGAGCTGGCTGGATGCGCTACCATCTATGGTTGATGATGCCTTTTTTGTTGCACTTCGTGTTGTTGTTGTTCGCAGCGGACACCACAGGGCAATATCGGGCACTCAGCAAGTATGCCAAACTACTGATGCTGGCAGGGGTGCTCAGTATTCTTTGGTATCCTTGGAACTAGACCTGGTATGACTTTAGGGTGATCAAGGCCTCTGTCATCATTGGCCTATTCAGGAGTAATCGAAGTCGGCAGGTGTTTCTTTTTGCCGGGCATTGTGGTGCGGTTCAGGATATCGTAGGTCAGGAAAAAGACAACGACAACAAATGCTAAGGCAACTAGTCCAAAAATGCGCTTTTTCATTTTGACAGCTTTTGCTTGGTCTGGGCTGAGCTCAAATGTTTGGGCTTTGGATCTTTTATTTGTGGGCTGTGGCATGGCTATTCGGTATTGCAGGCAATTGACTTAATCACGCAATCAAAACTGACTGCCCAAAATTAGTCCATAACGTACTTTCTCTTTACGAATACCTACCGGTTTAAGTGGATAGACGCTAACTCAAGCTTCGATACTGCTAAAACTTGATGTTCATGATCGCAAACCAGATTTAAGCAAGCAAGTGCCAAATCGGAAGGTGAAGTTTATATTTGAATGGGTTAACTTGCATATCTGCTAAGTTAACCTGATTTTTAGGTTTCAGAATTGGAACTTGTTCATATTGCTAC
>CANHWS010000196.1 GCA_947464365.1 Cytophagaceae bacterium
AGCTAATGGCTCGTGGCCATGAGGCAGGTTTGTCCGAGATCATGATGCCGAACATTGACCACACTAGTATCGATGCCATGCTCGAGCTCGAGCTGGCTTGGGCTAACCCTGCAAACGGACCAGTGGCAAGGTCCATGATGGGACTACATCCTTGTTACGTCAAGAAAGGCTTCGAACAAGAACTCTATTTGATCGAATCTTGGGTGCAAAAACGCACGTGGCTAGCAATCGGAGAGATTGGCACAGACCTATTTTGGGACAAAACCACATGGGATATCCAGGTAGAAGCCTTTAATATCCAGTGCCAATGGGCCCTTGACCTAGGTCGCCCAGTCGTGATCCATTGCCGTGAATCCGTTCGCCAAACCATTGAGCTAGTTAGGCCATGGGCCGATAAAGGCCTAAAAGGGGTATTCCATTGTTGGTCGGGTACACTAGAGCAAGCACAAATTGTCACTCAGATGGGGTTCTACCTTGGCATAGGCGGAACTGCAACCTACAAAAACAGCTCAATCGCCGATGTCCTCAAAGGTCTAGATACCAGTTTTTTGGTTCTAGAGACAGATAGCCCCTACTTAACACCTGTACCACATCGGGGCAAGCGGAATGAACCTTCGTACATCGCACTAGTTGCCCAAAAGCTAGCAGACCTTTTGCAAATGCCCTTAAAAGACCTCGAATCATTGACAACAACCAATGCACACAGACTATTTGCTTGGAGAGACTAGTAATATGGTAGCCGTGGTCCTATATCGTTGGCAAACCACAACAAACCAAAGATTTTGTTTTGCACTCAGTCAAAAATGCCAAACATCCGGGATGTTGGGCGTATTTTTGCCAAACGAAGCGCTTAAATTACCTGACAGTTTTTTGTCAGTTTAGTTTTTACACCAACTAAATGCCCCGAAGCCGCCCTCTGATGAAGCGACTTTTCTATAAACAAGTACACTACAAACAGATTGACATCAATACGGCCTCTCCTAAAGCGCCCGGGGCCAGTATTATGGTTATCTACACAGGGGGTACCCTTGGCATGGTGTATGACCAAGAGGGTAAAAGTTTGGTCCCGTTTGACTTTGAGCAGATCCTAGAGAAAATCCCCGAAATCAGCCGGTTTGAGTTCCAGTTGCGGGTGATTAGTTTCAACCAGCTGATTGACTCTGCCAATGTAACCCCAGCTCACTGGATCGCATTGGCAACCTTAATTGAGGAGAACTACCATTTTTATAATGGCTTTGTAATCATCCATGGTACCGACACCATGGCCTATAGTGCCTCAGCCCTAAGTTACCTGCTTGAGGACCTAAACAAACCAGTTATCTTTACTGGGGCACAGTTGCCTATTGGTGCAGTCAGGACGGATGCGAGGGAAAATCTGATCACAGCACTAGAGATTGCAGCAGCGCGCAGAGATGGTCGCCCACTGGTCTGCGAGGTTGCACTCTATTTTAACAATCAGCTGCTACGTGGTAACCGGGCCCGAAAGGTCGAAAGTGCCCATTTTGGAGCCTTCGAGAGCCGGAACTACCCTCCCTTGGCTGAAAGTGGCATCCGGATTACCTATAATAACGCAGCCCTAAAACCATACCAACCTTTTGACACCCTGACCGTCTTTAAAAAGATGGACACCCGGGTAGCTATACTTAAGCTATTCCCTGGCATCAATCGGAATATGGTGGAGGCTGTGCTAAGTATGCCTAACCTACGTGGTGTTGTGCTCGAGACCTATGGCAGCGGCAACGCACCTACCGAATCTTGGTTCTTAGATAGCATTAAGGCAGCAATTGATCGTGATATTTTGGTCTATAATGTGTCACAATGTTTTGGCGGGACAGTCATGCAAGGTCGGTACGAAACCAGCAAAACGCTGCAGAACATTGGGGTGTTAAGTGGTGGAGACATCACTACAGAGGCAGCCATGACCAAAATGATGTTCCTGCTGGCCAACATAGGCAATAACCAAGACATCAAAAAACAACTCATTCGCAGCATCAGGGGCGAGCTAACCTAGTTTTCGAGTGTAGGCCTTGAATTTCTGAATTTTAGGACCCTGCTTGGTAATCCTACCGTAAATTTGCATTGCTTTAGCAGCGGGCAGCCTCCATAAGCAGTTCCGTCAGATGCTAGGCACGTGCTGATGCCTAAATGTAAGGCCAGCAGAGATCCTGATATGCACTATCTACCCGGCACCATAGGCCATTTGGCTGTAATTGTTTCGTTTGTCACCTCATTGCTAGCAGCGCTTGGCTATTGGTATGCAACCAATGCCACCATCGAAGACCAGCAAAAGCCTTGGAAATTACTCGGGCGTGCGGCATTTGCGGTGCATGGTCTAGCTGTATTGACCATTGTAGGATCCTTATTCTACATCATCTACCAGCATTATTACGAGTACAATTATGCATGGTCGCACAGTAGTAATGCTCTGCCTACCCATTACATGATCTCCTGTTTTTGGGAAGGGCAAGAGGGTAGTTTTCTGCTCTGGATCTTCTGGCATGTGATCTTGGGCGCCATCTTGGTCGGGACCAACAAACGCTGGGAAACCCATGTGATGGCGGTTTTCATGCTGGTGCAGGCTTTTCTATGCTCGATGATTTTGGGCGTTGGTATCCTAGAGACCAAAATTGGTAGCTCCCCATTCATCCTAATGCGGGAGGCCATGGCCAACATCCCGATCTTTGCCGTCAATCCTGATTATGTGCCTGAGGACGGACGTGGACTCAACCCCCTACTTCAGAACTACTGGATGGTGATCCACCCACCGACATTGTTTTTGGGCTTTGCCATGACATTAGTGCCCTTTTCGTTTGCGATTGCGGGCCTCTGGAAAAAACAATATGATAGCTGGGTTCGCCCTGCATTGCCTTGGAGCTTAGCCACTGCACTAATCCTGGGCATTGGCATCCTGATGGGTGGCTATTGGGCTTACGAGACACTCAACTTTGGTGGCTATTGGAACTGGGACCCTGTCGAAAACGCAGTTTATATCCCTTGGCTGGTATTGGTAGCTGCAATCCATACATTGATAGCCTATCGCAAGGGTGGGGTAGCGCTGCGTGTTTCGTTCGTGTTAGTTATCACCTCCTTTGTGCTAGTGCTGTATGCCACCTTCTTGACCCGTTCGGGTATCCTAGGTAATGCCAGCGTGCACTCCTTTACCGATTTAGGTCTCTCTGGCCAACTATTGATCTATCTGCTGACCTTTGTGGTGCTATCAGTTGCGCTTTTGGTTTACCGCTGGCGCCAATTGCCAATCACGCAGAAGGAGCTGGATATTTATAACCGTGATACCTGGATTTTTCTTGGCGTTACCATTTTGTGTTTGGCCTCGTTCCAAGTAGTGGTCACGACTAGCATCCCAGTCTATAATGCCATTGCGAAAGCCATCGGCACTAGTAGCGAGCTTGCTCCTCCAGCGGATGCAATCAAGCACTACACCATTTGGCAAATGTGGTTCATGATTGGTGTGGCGATTTTGTCAGCAATAGGTCAGGTGGTCTGGTGGCGCAAACCAACTGCTAAAACCTTTGGTAAGGAGCTTATTTGGCCTGTTGCTATTACGCTTTTGATTGCGGCAGCTTTGGTGATCTTTACCAAACTCGATGATGTTAGCTACATCGTCTTGGTGACGGCGGCAAGCTTTTCGGTTGTGCTGAACGGTTCAATCATGCTGCGCCTGATCCGTACGAACATGACCCTTTCGGGCGGAGCCATCACGCATATTGGTGTTGCACTGATGCTGATTGGTATTCTTTACTCGTCAGGATACAGCAAGATAGTTTCCCTCAACAAAAGTGGCATGGTTTGGCGCAAAGAGTTCACAACAGAGATGAACCGTGACAATGTGCTGCTATGGCGTGGAACTCCGCAGAAAATGGGGGACTATGAGCTCACTTACCGTGGTAATGCATACGAGGTGGATGGATTCCCAACATACGTCAAGAAGGAGTTCTTGTTCCCGACAGACGACGCCTACAAAATGGTAGTCACCACTGGGAATCTCGAACATAACGGTAAGGTCTACTACAAACGAGGCGACACAGTTTCAGTCCGCCCAGAAAACACCTATTATGCCATCCAGTACCGCACCGTTGCTGGCGATACCTTTATGTTGTTCCCTCGTGCTCAGGTCAATCCGTCGATGGGCCTGCTAGCTAGCCCTGACATCAAACGCTTTGTAGGTAAGGACCTCTATACCCACGTTTCGTCAGTGCCGAAGCCAGACGAAGAGCACGAGTGGAGCGAGGTTCAAGAATATAATGTCAAGGTAGGTGATACGCTGTTCATGAATGACTATGTTGCCCAGCTAGTTTCTGTCAACAAGCTGGATCCTGCCGTTGAGCGTGAGCTTGGGCAGTTTGATGCAGGTGTCAAAGCTGTGGTCAGAATCTTAGGTCGTGATCAGGTCTATATCGCAGAGCCAACTTTTGTGATCCGAGGTAATGAGATCGGACGCAAACCCCAAGAGTTGGGCGAACTCGGCATCAGGATTACCCTCAACAACATTGTGCCTGAAACTGCCACCTTCACCTTAGGGGTAAGCACGAGCCAACGCGATTGGGTTATCATGAAGGCCATGGAAAAGCCAATGATCAACCTGTTGTGGCTAGGAACCATTGTGCTCATCATAGGCTTCCTAATAGCGATCAAACGTAGGTATCAAGACTTTATCAAGATGCGCAACAAGGGCCAAGATTGGGTCGAGGCCTAAGTCTTTAGTTCTTGACATGACTCTTAGCAATTTGGGATATGGTGGATTTTTTGTCCACCAAAATTGCAGACCTAAGCAAATAGGCATAGGCTTTCATTCCGAAAGTAGAACCTTATTGCACTAAAGCCCAAAAAACTGCTTGTTCTTGGCCTATTAAGTTGGTAGGGTGGTGGATATGATATTAGCTTTGCCCATGCAAGATTTTGTTGGTAAAGCCATCATATTTTCGGCCCCTTCAGGTAGCGGAAAAACGACCATCGTCAAACACCTGCTCGGCCAAAACGAAAACCTCGGTTTTAGCATTAGCGCCTGCACACGTGACAAACGTGGCCGCAACGAGGAAAATGGCAAGGATTACTACTTCTTGACCCCCGAGGAGTTCCATACCAAAATTGATGCTGATGAGTTCCTAGAGTGGGAGCAAGTCTATGAAGGTGCATTTTATGGCACCCTTAAAAGCGAAATCATACGGAACTGGCAGCAAGGCAAACACGTCATCTTTGATGTCGATGTAAAAGGTGGCCTAGCTCTCAAGAAGGCATTTGGAGATCGTGCCCTGAGTGTTTTCGTCAAAGTGCCAAGCGAGTCTGAGATAGAAACGCGGCTTCGCGCTCGTGGTACGGAGACTGAGGATAGTATCAGCCGTCGCCTCTTTAAGTTGCATTTTGAGCTTGGTTTTCAGGACCAGTTTGATGTTGTACTGATCAATGATGTATTGTCCCAGACCCTGTTTGATGCTCAGACCCTGTTTTCAGACTTCGTAGCACGAAAGGTGGACCCATCACAGCAGAACACAGAGGCAACTGCTTGGATGCAGGAAGCAGGGCTCTAGTCTTAACTGACTATCTAGGATGAAAATTGGGCTTTATTTCGGGTCGTTTAACCCTATCCACATCGGTCATTTGGTCGTGGCTGACACTATGCTGCAGGATACAGACCTCGACCGGGTTTGGTTTGTGGTTTCGCCCTTGAGTCCTTTTAAAGAGCAGGAGGGTATGTTGCATCATTTTGACCGTATGGAGCTCGTACAGCTTGCCATAGAAGGTAATGGTGGCTTGGCAGTTAGCGATATCGAGTTCGGCATGCCACAACCTAGCTATACTGTTGACACGCTTGATGTCCTCCGAGCCAAGTTCCCGCAACATGAGTTCGTTTTGATCATGGGTGAGGACAACCTCACACATCTGCATAAGTGGAAGAATGCAGAGCACTTAATCGAGACCTATCACATCTATTGTTACCCTAGGCCCAATACCAAAGCTGGCCCACTATCTGCTCACCCTAATATTCGGTTGGTTTCAGCTCCATTGCTTGATATTTCGGCTACCTATATCCGCAAAAGGTTGGAGCAAGGCAAACCGGTCACCTACCTAGTCCCTGAAAACGTTGCGACCTTTATTAGGCTCAAGAAGTTTTATCGCTAAGCCTGCAAAGGGCAGGGACTAACTAAAAGAACAAGAAACTAGCGGCTGTTAGCGGAATCACGACGATAACCATCGAAATCACGAAGGCTACAAAAAGCCCGATAAGTTTCAGGATCGTTTTCCACCAGCTTTGCTGATGGATGACCTTAAGGGAAATCGCACCGTAAACAAGCGAAATTACCAAAACACCAAGCTGCATAAATTGTAATGGGTGGACCGACAAATGCCTACCTACCAGCATGGTGACTGCCAAATTGATGGAAATCATCAGGAACAAAAAGCCTTGGAGGTGCAGGACATGGACCAGATGTGCGACATACTTTGTCCCTTTCCGGAAGTACAAAGCCTTGAGGAACAAAGCAAGTAACGGCACCATCACAAAGGCTGCTGTGCTCGCATTGTCGATCATGAACTGGGCCAAATTGCCTACATCTTGGTTGCTTTTGCCAATCCGTCTGGCCTGATGGATGGC
>CANHWS010000197.1 GCA_947464365.1 Cytophagaceae bacterium
GATACCACCAGAGACTGAGCTAACTAAAAAGCCAGAAGAGTCAATAATGATTGGTTTGGCAGGTTTGGCCACTGGGCGTGGGATCGGCAACTTGCGCCAAGCACCTGGCCCACAGCTATTGATCGCCCTGACGAAAAGAGCACTGGTGTCCGTTAGGGCAGGGACGATATAGGTGGCCGAGGTATCAGTGCCCGACTGCGGTACCCAGCCCGCAACAGAGGAGGTGAACTCAAACCGCGTAATGCTCCCTGATCGTATACTTGATAAGGTGAAAGGCTGTCCTGCACAAAGCAAATTAGTAGTGGGCCTTGGCAGCAACTGAGATACGTTGGCCGTGCGGATTGGCGCGGGCAAGACAATGGTCAGCTGTTTAGATCTGGAGAAGGAGTCTTGGTAGGCGACAGTTAGGTAGCTGATGGTTGAAGTGGTTGGCAGGCTTCGGGCAACCAAAATAGTGTCCTGACTAAAACCTTCCCACCCAGTGCCTAATGACCAAAGAACTGACTTCATGCCAGGAACACGCCTCACGCGAAAGGTATCGGCGATGCCAGCGCAAGTACCTGGGCCGGATGTTGCAAAAATCGTATCAGGTCGTGGTAACTCAGCGGTCGATGGACTGAAGTTACGCACTGGCAGCATTGCAAAGATCGGTGCACTGCTGGTCTGTACCCTTGCAACGGAGTCTGCCCATTGAGGCTTCCGCAATAGGCCAATATTCCCAGCTTCGTATTGGGTGCCGACTGCAAGGATAGATAGGTCTGGTCCTTGTTGCTTAGCAAAAACACGAAGGTTGCCTAATGGTTGGCTGTTGGACTTGATCAATTCGTTCCAGCAGGAAGAAACCATGGACGAGTAGATCACGGTATCAAGATCTGCAGAATAGACCCTTACCAAACTTTGTGGCCTGACATTACCTTCGCCAAACTTCAGCATTGGGTGTAGGGCCCCTTTGGTTGTCATGGCACGGTTGGTTTTGCCTGCCCAGACTACTCGGCCGTCTTCTAGAACATAAAGATCTTCCGTTTCGGTGTTAGCCAGAGGAACATTGGCGGTATTGATGTTGGGGAACCCATTGTATAGGGGATTAGCATAAGGTGTGCCCACTAAGGTATCAGCAGCCTCACCAACGTAGGTCGCTCTCAGGATTTTGCCCTCAATGACATTACCAGTCATACCGAGTGCCCCAAGCCAACTAATGTAGTTGCTATGGCTTGGCCCAGTAAATCGGTTGAGGAAACCAGTGCCACCAATGTTCCATGATAGCTGATTGCCTGCCCAAAAATTGTTGGCACAGTCGCCATAAGTGCGACCAGCAACCATCACTCGACGGTTGTAATAGTCGATTGCGAGATGGTCAATATGTTGCTGGGCATTGCTATTTCGGGCTGTTGTTTGGTAGCAGCGCGCCCACCACTTCATCCGTCCGGAGCTGTCCATGCAGACAACTGCTGGCTCGAAGTCATGGATGCCAGAATTTGGCGAGGTACTATAGACACTATAACCGAATACAAAATCCCCGGTTGATCTATCCACAGTCAGGGCAACACACCTTGGTGTTGGCGTGTTATTCCCGTTCAGGTTTGGCAACATGCCTGTTTGCCCACCTGCCGAGGCAGGCGCAAAGTTGCCAGCCGAAAAGGCCAATGGCCCATCAAACAGGATGTCATCCGGAAATGTGCCCTTACGCCCCAAATTGCCATTATCATCCATGCTTAGGCTATCAAACTCTGCTTGAGTGGCAGAGCGCAGGTGGCCATTGCGGTTGAGCTTCAGGATGATGCCACTTGAGGTGATTTGGCCAGGACCGCTATAGCTCGAGGCTGGAGTGAACCGCATAGAAGGCCCACGGTTGAAAGATTGGGTCCCGTCTCCTGTCCAGTGTACGCGCCAGTTCTCGACCACATCTAGGGTGCCGTTTGCCCTCAGCCGATGGATCGCACACCAGTCGTCCGAAAACTCACGGTCCAGTACAAAATAGACCTTACCATCCGCGCTAACATCCCAAGGTTGGTATTTCCGTACATCGGACTCTACACCTGCGGGGAATGGTGAGGCGGCCCCCATGTTGTGCCTGCGGTCTAGGCTCCGAACGTCGAATGTCCAGTCGGCAGCAGTGGGTGCGTTGTTGACATAGTTGCCATTTAGTTTGGCTATGTAATACCCTTTGACATTGGGGTCATTTCTGCGACCACTGATATAGATCTGCCCTGTGACAGCACCAGGAAGGTTAGTTGCCTTGATCTTCACAATATCGGGTACAAGTCCAGGAGGCATTGCTGTCACCCTGATCAAGCGCTGAAAATCGCCACTCAGGTGCAACAAGTAGCCAATTTGGCCAGCTGCTGAGGATACAATTCCGAACTTGGTGGTATCAGCAGCTGACCTACGAGTTTGCGGGATGCGTAGTGTATCAACTGGCACCCCTGCAGGCACCCAGTTAAGCGATGTTCCTCCACCAGCTACTAACATCGTGCCGTCCGACAGGTTCAGGATACTATTATAGCCAGTGCCATATCCGTAGCCAGTCACTGCTTTCGTGTTTGGCTGTGCCAAACTTGGCAAACAGGGCATTAGGGCGAAAAGCAGTGGCAAGGCCCCCTTTAGTAGGCGTGTAATCATCTGGGTCATCCTAAAGTTTTTGGTTAATGATTGGATGTTTGAGCAGCTAAAATAGGGTTAACCTGCCTTGACCTTGACAATGTTAACCAATCCTGTGTCTAAACCCAAACTCAAAGGCCAAGAGCTAGTGGCCAAGTCAAAAAATCTTGCCTTGATATTTTTTCAGCTAGGCCTCAACCCTGGTTCCGATCCTCATCGCCTTGAGCGCTGGCCCAAGTGAAGAAAGCAAGGTGATAACCACAATCACCAATCCAATCGCAATCAAGTCGTTGGGGTCGATCGTGACGGGGTATGCATCTACCAAGGCATTCGTTATCCCCATACCGACAAATCCGTAAGTCTGCTGGGCAATGCATACCGCTATCCCTATCCCAAGCCCAATTAAGGCCCCACTGATGGCAATAAAACTTCCGACTGCCATAAATATCCGCCTCATTAATGCATCGTCAGCACCCATTGCCCGCAGGATGGTAAGGTCGGCTTGTTTGTCAACTGCTAGCATGCTGAGCGAGACATAGATATTAAACGAGGCAATCAGCAAAATGAAGCTTAGCGCTATAAAGACAAAGAGCTTTTCCAATCTCAGAATCTTGATCAAATCCGCATGTTGGTCATCCCCATCCTGGACGATGAATTTGTTGCCTAGTAGGTCCTGAAGCTGCTCTTTTGTTTCAGCCACATTGGCGTTTGGCTGAAGTGCTACCTCCAGATAACTACGTTTATCCCCAGCTGCCATTAGGTCCACCCCGAAGGCGATTGGGGCCATGACGTACTGGTTGTCAAAGCTAGCCTCGATCCCGAAAGTGCCCCCAACGGTGATATAGCGTTTATTGAACGCATTTTCGGGGTTAAGACTTTGGCTTTTTTTGTTTTTCGGATACCAGAGCTGGATGTCGTCTAGGCCACTTTGGGGGTCAATCTTGAGTGACTGGACGATGCCCACACCAACCAAGGCAAAGCTGCGCTCATGGTCATTGAGGTTGGACTGGCCGGCTATCATCGCAGGCTTAAGACGGGTATTTAAGTTGTTGCTCGCAGATACGGCCTTGAGTCTCGCGATCGCTTGGTCTCCGCCATGCATCAGCAGGACGTTGTCTTCAAGTGCCTCGCTTACCTCTTCCACTGCAGACACTGACCGAACTTGAGATAAAAGGGTAGGGGAGACCTGTAGCCACTTGCCACTTGCAGGCATCACCTTGAGCGTAGGGTCAAACACCTGGTACATTTCCCTTGCCACATCACGCATCCCGTTAAAGGCCGAAAGCACAATCACCAAAGCAGCAGTGCCTACCGCAACCCCCAACAAACTGATTATAGACAGGATGTTGATGAAGTTCCGCTTCTGGCGACTGAAGAAATAGCGTCGGGCAATCAGGAGCCAAAGTCTCATGCTATTTCTGTTGCTAGGTTTTGATGGTGGATTATGATGGTGCCAGAGGCCTAGGAAACTATTTGCTATGTTTTTCGAGCTGGGTGATCAATGCTCTAAAATCTTTAGGGTAGGGTGCTACCACTTTAATTTCTTCGCCTTCCATCCCTGCAAAAGTCAACGAATATGCATGGAGGGCAACACGCGAAATCAGTGGCTTTTCGTCGGTCTCTTGCTTGAGGTTAAACTTTCGTTTGATCTCAGACAGGAAGATAGGTTTTCCACCGTACGTTTCGTCAGCTACAATTGGCGCATCTAGGCAGCTGAGGTGAATCCGGATCTGGTGCATACGGCCCGTAACCGGGAAACACTCGACCAGGGTATGTGCCCGATAGGCTTGTTTGGTCTGGACTAAGGTTTCGGCCATTTTGCCTTCGAGTTTGTCGATCTTGACTACTCCGTGTTTTAGTTGAAGGATGGGCAAAAAGACGTTTACACCTTGTAGATCCTGCACACCACCTACTACGGCATGATAGATTTTAGTGACCTCCCGATGCTCGAATTGCATGGCGGCATTGCGGTAAGCCTCAGGGTGTTTGGCAAACAGCAATGCACCGCTTGTTTCTTTGTCCAGACGATGGCATGCTTGTGCATCTTCTACATAGTCCTTGGCTAGCCGGATCATGCCAGGGGCTCCACCTTCGGTACGCTCGTCCAGTGTGGATATGTGAGGAGGCTTATTGACGACGAAATAGTCATCATTCTCGAATAGAATATCTAATACTTTGTTCTTCAAGGATGTGCTGGACCTTGCTAGGTCTATAATCATGGAAACACAAAGGTAAGTCATAGGTCCATTGTAGGGCCTATGGTCTTGTGTTTTCGCTCCAGAATCGCCTTGCAATCCATATCCCCCCCGATCTATCAGTTGATTAGCTCAACTTCGATCATTCGTTTCCTAGTTTGGACTCGGCCGTCAAGGAGCATTTGGCCATGTTAGCCGACTAAATAAGCCGCCCCAAACACACCTGCACTATCACCCAACTTGGGTTTCAGGAGCGGGGTGTTGAACTCGTTATTGAACAGGTGCTGGACGATGTACTTAGGCCCCTCGGTGTAAAGCAGGTCGATATTACCTACCCCTCCACCAATTACCAGTGCATCAGGGTCTAGGATATTGACTAGTGACGCCACAGCCTTGCCAAAGTTAACAAGTAGCCGTTCTACAGTTTTGGTTGCGATGCGGTCATGCCCGGCCTCGTGGTCTTTGACGATGTTGGCCAAGGATTTGGCCTTGCCGCTCAGCTCTCTATAATATCGTTCAAGCGAAGGGCCAGAGATTACGGTTTCGATGCAACCTGTTAGGCCGCAGTAACAAGGACCGCCACTTTCGTCCAAGAAATTATGACCCCATTCGCCTCCAATGCCATGGCCACCGTTCCAGACCTGGCCATTCATGACTAGCCCACCACCTACACCAGTGCCCATGATGATGCCAAAGGTGAGTTTTGCATTTGGTACTACATCAGGAACAATGCCCATGCGGTCTTCTGCTAGTGCAAAGCAGTTGGCATCGTTGGCTAGTTTGGTCGGCACGCCCAAGATTGAGCTTAGGTCAGCTTGTAGATCGTGCCCATTAAGGCAGATTGTATTGCTGTTTTTCTGAAGTCCAGAGTTAGGGTCACGTGTGCCGGGAGTGCCAACGCCAATCTCCAGAGGAGCAAATCCGACCTCGGCCTGCAATTGTTCAATGACCAACCTGATCTGGCCGAGGATATGCTGGTAACCTTTTACGGCTTCAGTCGGTAGACGCAGGCGAGCTAGAATAAGTGGGTTGGCTGCACTTTCGAGGACGACGCCTTCGATCTTGGTTCCGCCAAGATCTATGCCCCACAAGGCTGTGGCAGCTACTGGTTTTTGTTTTTTCGAGGCCATTCTAAAATCTAAAGTCAGATATGGTTAGTTGGTGTATTGTTGGCTAGACGGGCTCCGTAAAGTCCATATTTTCGCCGAAAGTTTCTTTCAGGTTATGGATGCCCCAAGCCGCAAGCAACATCACTAAGGTTCCTGTGATCATGGCACTGCCAACAGAACCTAGGCCATTGATGGTCGCAAAACCAGCATACATAGATGTCATCGGGATGACTGCCCCGCGGACAAAGTTAGGCACGGTGGTTGTGACGGTGGCCCGTATATTGGTGCCAAACTGCTCTGCAGCTGCTGTCATAAACACCACCCAGCTGCCGATACCGATGCCGCAAAGCAAACAAACGGCATAGAACTGACCAACAGTGACACCCGTTGCCCCAAAATAGACGACGATGCTCACCAATGCTAATATCCAGAAGCCCCAAAGGACTTTTTTGCGCGATTTAAGCACCTGGCTCAGCACCCCACTGAGGATGTCACCGATTACCATGCCTGCATAACAAAACATAACAGCCTTGCCTGCTTTGATCCCCTCCGTGCCTAGTAGGGCCCCGAGCTCGGGCGAAAATGTCACCAGGATACCGACGACATACCAGATTGGCAGTCCGATACAAATGAAGCCTAGGTAACGACCAAAAAGTTTCCAGTTGGTGAATAGGGC
>CANHWS010000198.1 GCA_947464365.1 Cytophagaceae bacterium
GGTCTCCCTCACTATGATCATCTGGAAGACCCAGAAACTCCAGCACATAATTATCCTTAAACACCTGACCAGCAGTGGGTTGTAATTCTCTCAGCAGTGCTGAGAGAATTGGAGAGTCACGCGATTTGATCTCTGTCTGAAGTAGGATTTTAGAAATAAGATCTAAATGATTCAAGGGATTGTTTTGTAAACACTTCAAAATCAGGCACATAGTCCCATTTTTAGTATGAGTACACATAAGTCCCTTTATTCCTTACAATCCGATGAATCCTAGTTCAGACAAAGCACAAAACCACAGACCAAGTATGGGTTAGTATTGGCAACGCACCATTGGGACAAGATTTCAGCCGTAATTTGGCACCAAACTACTGCCCCATGCCCCTATTCGTAGACACCAGCATCCTGATTCATGACTTTATGCACCGCCAGCCTGAGGTGGCCGCAGTCCGGAACGTGGTGCCTGCCCACGCCGAGGCCTTGGCACACTACCGTGCAATGGTGCACCACAAGCTCATGGGCTTGGCCCAAACGGGTGAGACAGTACATACGACAAGTGCGGTGCTATGGCGTATGGCGGCCCTGCTTACGGAGTGGTTTATTCCACCCCAAATGGCCCGGATCGAGTTGCAATACCTGCTGTCCAACTACGTGGTGCACGAGGTTGGCAAGCAACATCTGGAGGAGACCCTATGCACCATGGGCAAGGCCCCAACCCTTAGCATCGACGAGATGGGCTGGCAATTGCTGGGCAAACAAACTGGTATCAGCACCCTGCTGACATGCCAACCCCTAGCGGCAGACAGCTGGCAAGGCTGGCAGATTTTAAAGCCCGAAGAGGTGGTGCTCGCTTAGACCAGTGGCCACTAAATCAGGACAAAATCAGCACCAGTAAGGATAAAAATCAAATTTTAATGTCCATCAAGGCATAATTGGCACAGCTTTTGTAAAGATGCAGACGGTTTAGGTCAAGGTTAATTTTAGATTAAAATATTAACCTCTACTGGACTTAGTCCACTAATAATGAGTATTTTAACCAAAATTTTGTGTATCACCCAGTACCAAGCGCTCGCAAATCAGCAAAACGACCACTACTGACCACACAGACCTTGATCAAGATCTTAAGTTGCGTGACCCTGCAACAATAGAAACCTACCGAACTTGGCCGAAACAAGCTCTGGCAAGGCTAATAATTACAGGGAAGATTACCGCCCTTTACCCCACATTTAGTAACCCAGATTCACAGTCCCGTTAATTAAACCCCTAATACCTAAGCCCTCCGAATGGGGTGACAAGTGTGGACCGCCCACACCGATCCCCACCAGTGAAAAACCACGTGCATGACACACGAAAATATCATCTTACTGTTGGAAGAAGCGGCAGCCTTTGCAGGCCACAGTTTCAACCGCTATGCGCTCAACAACGCCATTAACCTGCCCCCTAGCTATGGGCCAGACGAGCTAGAAGAGGTCATCAGCTACCTTGGGAATATGGCCTATAAAGCCAGGATGACTCAGGTATCGAAGGCACTAACGGTGTCTGACATTCGGCTTTCGATGACGAGCCAAGAGCAGCACCTTCTGGTTTTCCTGAAGCCCACCAGCGGATCCGATAGCCTACCCTACCCATATTGGCTGAGCCCGGCCCAGACCGTAGCCCAGAAGGATAACCTCCTGATGGGTCGCCCTGTTAACCAGCCAGACGCGGCCTGGCGGGTAATCAACGCAGATGAGCTTTTCGCTTGGGGGGACGAAATGCCACCGCGCATTGCGGGCAAAGTACCTGCTCTGTTCTACTATCCACTAACAGACATCACGAGCGAACATCAGCATAACCCTGCACCCCTTGGTGCCGAGCAGCACGCCAACATAGGGGACCATGGCCATGCGGATGGACACCATGCACATGGGCACGACGCACACAAACATCTACACCCCTTCGCTCGGCTGATGATGTTGTTCAAGCCAGATCGGAAGGATATCTGGTTTATCTATGTATTCGCAATCTCGGTTGCGCTCATCAACCTGACCCTGCCGCTCGGCACACAAGCAATCATCGGTCTGATTTCGGGTGGGATGGTGTTCAACTCCGTCATCATCCTGATTAGCATGGTCGTGATGGGCGTCGTCGTAGGAGGCGGCCTCCAGATCATGCAGCTTTCTATTGTAGAGATTTTGCAACGGCGGGTATTTGCCCGGGCATCGTTCGAGTTTGCGTACCGCGTACCTAGGTTCACCCTAGCTGGGCTTGGCAACAGCTATGCCCCCGAGCAGATGAATCGTTTTTTCGAGGTCCTCACGATCCAGAAGGCTATCCCTAAGTTACTTATCGACCTAACGGCGGCTTTGCTACAGGTTGTGTTTGGGCTTTTGCTGCTAGGGTTTTACCACCCCTTCTTCGTGATCTTTGGCGTGTTTTTGCTTTCGATGTTGTTGGTGTTTTTGATTTACTACGCTCCTAAAGGGCTCAATTCTAGCATCCAGGAAAGCAAATACAAATACAAGGTCATCGCTTGGTTTCAGGATATGGCCCGGGCCCTGATACCCTTCAAGATGACGGGAAATAGCAACCTATCCGTCAGCAAAACGGACGAATACGTCAACCAATATCTTTATTATCGCAAAAAACACTTCGGCCTCCTGATCACCCAATACGGTGGTATCCTGATCTTCAAAGCCAGCGTTACCGCCGGTCTGCTAATCATCGGGACCTATCTAGTTGTGGATCGGCAAATCACACTAGGGCAGTTTGTCGCCTCCGAGATCGTGATCATAACCGTCCTTAGTGCGGTCGAAAAAATCATCCTGACCCTAGAAGTCGTCTACGATGCGCTGACTGCGGTGGACAAACTAGGCCATATTACGGACCTGCCGCTAGAGCATAACGAAGGCATCAACCTGCCATCTACCAGCCCAGACAAAGGCACTTACCCATTGCTCGAGGTCAAGGACCTGAGCTTCAAATACGGCGACTACCATGTACTGCACAGCATCAACTTCAGCCTGATGCCAGGACAGCACCTAAGCATAGCAGGCGGGAACGGCAGTGGCAAACATACCTTGGTCAAGATCATCTTGGGCCTATACCCCGACTATAAAGGCGAGGTCGTGATGAACAGGGTCAGCCTTCGGGATGCGAACTTGTCTAGCCTCCGGAATCAGATAGGTGAAAACGCCATCAACTGCGAGTTTTTTGAGGGCACCATCTACGACAACATCGCGATGGGACGCCCCGGTATTGTGGCCTATCGGGTTAGCGAGGTGCTGGAAGACCTTGGCATAGCCTCTGTCATCAATCAGCTGCCAAACGGCCTCTATACTAACCTCTCGATCGGCACCCCCGTCCTGAACGGCACTGCACTTTACTGCCTCACCTTGGCCCGCACGTTGGTGAACCACCCTAAGCTTGTGATCATTGATGACGAACTCCAGAAACTAAGCCAAGCCGACAAACTCCGGATCTTGAGCTATTTGCAGAACCCGAAACATAACTGGGCCGTAATCTACCTAAGCAACGACCCACTTATCCAGGCCGCCTGTAGCCAAGTTATTCACCTCCAGAAAGGCCGGGTTGACCTTGTAACGTAGTGCCCAGCCCAACCCCAACTGCGCCGGGAGGGCTAATCAAAAGCCCCTCCGTGCCAGACCAAACCAAACCCTAAACCCACCCCCTAAGCGCTTCCAGCCAGCTCAACCTGCAACGGATCCGCCTAGGCCCAACGATACTAGCAAGCCCACTCGCTATGCTGCATATATCAGACCCTCAACCAGGGCATCAAAACGAACTAGATACCGAACACCATGCGCTCCATACGCTCGGGACGCTGCCCACACCCCGTACGGCACGCATTCTCAGGCTCTGGATCTATGTCATCTTCGGTATTATGTTCATCGCCTTGTTCCTGCCATGGCAGCAGAACATCACGGGCTATGGCAAAGTCACTGCCCTCAACCCTGCAGATCGCCCACAAACCATCCAGTCTGTCATACCGGGCCGGATTGCCAAGTGGTTTGTGCAGGAAGGTCAATTCGTGAAGGCAGGAGATACCATCTTGGTCCTGTCCGAGCTGAAGGATGACTATTTTGACCCCGAATACCTCAAACGACTTGGAGAGCAAAAGGCGGCCAAGGAGCAAAGCATCGCCGCTACCGAGCGCCAGATTGACGCTGCTGCACGCCAGCTCACAGCCCTCAACAACGCCCTGACCTATAGCCTCCAGAAAGCACGGAACAAGGTGCGGCAGGGGCGGCTCAAGGTCTTGGTTGACAGCACCGACTACCGTGCTTATGTCATCGACTACCAGATTGCGGACACCCAGCTGGACCGCTATCAAAAGCTATATGACGATAAGGGTCTTATCTCCCTCACCGACCTCGAAAAGCGTAAACTCAAAGTCCAAGAGTCCTACGCCAAGATGGTCTCGAGCCAGAACAAGTTCTTCGTGTCTAAAAACGAGCTCTTAAATGCCCTCATTGAGCTTAGCTCACTCAATGCCGAATATGCTGACAAAATCAGCAAAACCGAAGGCGAGCGAGCTGCCAAGCAGTCCTACCTAGCCGAGGCCCAAAGCGAGTACAGCAAACTCCGGAACAAGATCACGAACGTCAATATCCGGACTGATAACTATGCCGTGTTGGCCCCTCAGGATGCGTTCATCGTGCGGGCTGCGAAAACGGGTATCGGCGAAAACGTCAAGGAGGGTGACCCTTTGGTGACAATCCAGCCCGACCTGCCGAGCCTAGCCGCCGAGGTCTATGTCCGCGCAATGGATGTGCCGTTGATCCAGAAGGGCCGCACGGTCCGGATCGAGTTTGATGGCTGGCCTGCGCTCCAGTTCAGCGGCTGGCCTAGTGTGGCGGTCGGTACGTTCAAAGGCGAAGTCTATAGTGTGGACCAAACCAATATGGCAGACGGAACGTTCCGTGTGCTGGTAAAGCCTGTGCACGAGGACCGGGATTGGCCTACCCAGCTCCGCCTCGGTAGTGGGGTTTATGGCTGGGTTATGCTGGATGATGTACCCGTATGGTACGAAATCTGGCGGCAGCTCAACGGCTTCCCACCTAGCCTAAAAGGCGAGCCAGAGGATGATAAAACAAAAGCGAAAAAGGACGCTGCCAAAAAATGATGAAGTTGCCACTACATCTTGGTCTGCGTGCCTGGCTATCTGTAATCCTGATGGTCTTGTTGGCTAGTGGCTTGTCATTGGCCCAACGACAAGCCCAATCACCGCCAAAAGCGCAATCAACAGCCAAGTCCACAACACCGGTCACGAGCTTGGCTACCTCTGGTGCTGATACTGCCAAGGTCCTTGGTCTGAATGATGCCTATCTACTGATTCAGGCCTATCACCCACTGATCAGGCAAGCTGTTTTAATGTCCGAAGCGGCACAACAAGACCTACGGATGGCCAAGGGCGGATTCGACCCCAAGGCCACGGTTGATTATGCCCAGAAGTTCTACAACAACAAGGACTACTACACCTTGCTCGATGCCTACGTCAAAGTACCGACCTGGATCGGCCTTGATGTTGTTGGGGGATATACCAAAAACACGGGTCTCGACCTCAACTCGACCGAAAACACAGCGGATGGCAAAGGGCTGTACTACATCGGTGCGACCCTACCTATCGGTGCAGGGCTTTTTATGGATCAGCGTAGGGCTGTTTTGCGCCAAGCAGAAATGGGCATCACGATGGCTGAGGCCGAACGTGTCAAGGCCATTAACAAAATCGTCCTCCAGATCGCGAAGGACTATTGGGCTTGGTACGAGGCCTGGCAAACAGTCCAGAACAATGCCTTTGGCTACAACCTGGCCCTTGAGCGGTTCGAAGCTGTCAAACAGCGGGTCGAAGGCGGGGATATGGCCCGCATTGACTCTGTCGAGGCCCGCATCACAGTACAAGACCGTGCTATCAGCCTCCAGACAGCTAGGCTTGATTTACAACAAGCTCGCCTAGCCTTCGAGGTCCACCTCTGGGCAGACGATAACCAACCCCGCGAGCTTATGCCCAATGTGGTCCCTGCTATGCCTGCCTTGGGTCAAGAAAAGACCATGCTGCCCACCGAGCAACTGCTGGATATGGCCAATACCCGCCATCCTGAACTCATCAAGCTACAGACCAAGCTGGACCAGCTAGAGATTGATCGGCGCCTCAGTGTCGAAAACCTGAAGCCAACCATCAACCTCAAATACAATTACCTCAGTGGTAAGGACGGTATCAGCAACGACTTCTCGTCCAACTTCGCTCAGCATAATTACCAGTTTGGTGTGCAGGCCTTTATGCCTCTATTCCTGCGCAAGGAGCGTGGCAAACTGGGTCTGACAAAGGTCAAGTTATCACAAGGGCAGCTTGAGCTGCAGCAACAGCGCCGCAATATCCAGAACGAGATCAAGTCTGCCGCTGCCGAGATGAGCACCATGTCAGGACTGCTAGTTAACCAGCAGACCATGGTCCAGAACTACCAAACCCTGCGCGATGCCGAAGTCGAGAAATTCATCAATGGCGAAAGCAGCCTCTTCTTGGTCAATAGCCGCGAGTCCAAACTCA
>CANHWS010000199.1 GCA_947464365.1 Cytophagaceae bacterium
AGCTAAGCCAACAAAAGCAACTAGATAGAACCCATCCTATATAAACACCTGATATTCAACAATTACAAACTAAGGTACTACCCCATTAACTGTGGCAGAGGAAAACAAAGGCAATTATTCGGCCGATAATATTCAGGTACTAGAAGGCCTAGAGGCCGTGCGCAAACGCCCCGCGATGTACATCGGCGACATCGGGGTCAAGGGTTTACATCACCTGATTTGGGAAGTTGTCGACAACTCGATTGACGAAGCGCTAGCAGGTCATTGCACCCTAATCAAAGTCCAGATCAATGAGGACAACTCCGTTACCGTCAATGACGATGGACGGGGAATTCCGACCGGTATCCACCCCAAGATGGGCAAGTCAGCCCTCGAGGTGGTAATGACCGTACTCCACGCTGGTGGCAAGTTTGATAAGGATACCTACAAAGTCTCAGGTGGTTTGCATGGTGTCGGGGTCAGCTGTGTTAACGCACTGAGCTCTAAACTAGTCGCGACCGTCAAACGTGAAGGACAGGTTTTCCAACAAGAATACCAAAAGGGCATCCCGCAGTATGATGTCAAGGTCGTCGGCACCACAGAAGAGCGTGGCACGACCATCGACTTCATGCCGGACAACTCCATCTTTACGGTGTCTGAGTTTCGGTACGAGACTGTAGCCAACCGTTTGCGCGAGCTGTCATTCCTGAACCGTGGCATCCGCATCCACCTCACCGACCTTCGGGACAAAGATGAGAACGGCGTTGCCAAATTCGAGGAGTTTTACAGCGAAGGTGGCCTGCGTGAGTTCGTCAACTACATCGATAGCAGCAAGGTCAAACTAATGGCCGAACCTGTCTACATGGAAGGCGATAAAGGCGGCATCCCTGTCGAGGTGGCCATGATCTACTGCGAGTCGTACGTCGAGAATGTCCTTTCTTACGTCAACAACATCAATACCGTCGAAGGTGGCACACACGTGGCTGGTTTCCGTCGTGCATTGACCCGTACCCTGAAAGCCTACGCAGACAAGAGCGGCCTGCTTGACAAGTTCAAGATCGAAATTGCGGGTGATGACTTCCGTGAAGGACTTACTGCTGTCATTTCGGTCAAGGTGCAGGAGCCGCAATTCGAAGGGCAGACCAAAACCAAGCTGGGCAATAGCGAGGTTGCGGGTGCAGTCGAAACCACAGTCGGCGATATGCTCTCGACCTACCTGGAGGAGCACCCTAAGGAAGCCAAAATCATCGTCCAGAAGGTCATGATTGCGGCCCAAGCGCGCCACGCAGCCCGCAAAGCGCGCGAGATGGTGCAGCGCAAAAACGTACTATCTGGCACTGGCCTACCAGGCAAATTGGCCGATTGTAGCGATAGCGATCCTGAAAAATGCGAAATCTACCTAGTGGAAGGTGACTCGGCTGGTGGCTCGGCCAAACAAGGTCGCAACCGCGCCTTCCAAGCCATCTTGCCGCTGAGGGGTAAAATCCTGAACGTCGAGAAAGCCCAAGAGCACCGCATTTACGAAAGTGAAGAGATCCGGAACATGATCACCGCGCTAGGCGTGTCTTTCGGTACAGCAGATGGTGAGCGTGAGGTCAATCTTGATAAAATGCGGTACCACAAAATCATCATCATGACTGATGCTGACGTTGATGGTAGCCACATCCGGACCTTGATCCTGACCTTCTTCTTCCGATACATGAAGGCGATTATCGAGCGAGGTTATCTCTACATCGCCCAGCCACCGCTTTACCTCGTCAAACGTGGCAAGGAGGAGGCATACGCCTGGAACGAACAACAACGCGAGACCCTCGTCCTGGCAATGGCCAAAGAAGGCAAGGTTGAAAATGTAGGCATCCAGCGCTACAAAGGTCTTGGTGAGATGAACCCTGAGCAACTCTGGGAAACAACCATGAATCCTGAAAACCGTACCCTGAAGCAAGTCACGATCGAGTCAGCACTTGAGGCAGATATGCTCTTCAGCATGCTTATGGGTGACGAGGTAGCACCACGTCGGGACTTCATCGAGAAAAATGCGCGTTATGCCCGTATTGATGTCTAATTACACATCACAATCCGTGAGGATCAAGACATATCGTTACTGCTGATAATTGGCCCAAAGCCGCTACTGTTGATAAAAATAGTGGCGGCTTTTGGTCCTTTTACCCGCTATAACTGTCGTACTTTATGTCCAATTCTATTCCCAGATAGAAACCAATGCCAGACATTAACCACCTGTATGACAAGTCCGACAAAATGGACAGTTATACCAACAGCATGACCGAAACTATGGTCAAGGCAACAGGCAAAACGCTGGAAGAATGGGTCGAGATTGCAAGAACTTGCCCTACCACAAAACCGAAGGAAAGGCTCAAGTGGTTTAAGGAAACTCATGGTATCATGCAAAACCGTGCGATGCTTATATTTAGCATATTAGACGGATCACCCATTGGAGGATATGATAACCCAGTTGCTTTGGTTGATGCCCTTTTCGGCAAGTTTGTGACACAAGTGCCTTTATATCAATCTCTGATATTAGCAATCAAAAGCGGACTACCTGCCTCGCTTGTCCTAGCCCGCAAAACGTACGTAACACTCCAGCGCAACCATACCTTTGGGGTCGTATTCCCGAGCAAACAAGGATTGACACTCGGCCTTGCCTTGGCCAAATCTTCTACCGATTACCCTGGCCTATTACCCATAACCAAACCTATCGGGGGCAGTGACAGAATGACCCATTACCTGATCCTGACCGAAGGCGATGATCTTAAAAAGAACCTAATGGAGCTGATTACAGAGGCCTATAACCAGTCATAAGGATTATTCCAAACCAGTTGCTGGCCAAACCAATTGGACTGATTTCCTCCAGCTTATCCTATCCAAACCACTATTAATGAAAGCAGACATCAATTTCCCTCAGGTTGTGGGCGTTACCCTAGCCATTGTTCATGAACCACTTTCGGAAGACTTTAGCCAGCCCGACCTTGAATATCAGTGGCGGGTCTTTATCATCAACCAAAATGATACGGACTTGCATAACATCATCATTGCTAGTAAAGGCTACGGCACAACAGCAGAAGGAAACAAACAGGAAACAAGTGTCCTGCGGCACCTAATCGAAGAGCTACCAGGGCAAAGTGCTGCACCTATTGAGATTATTTCGCCTGAGGTTTTCCACCTCGTAAATGAATACTGGGTCAGCTATTACATCGACCGAACGGTCTATGACAAAAAGTTCTTGTTCATGCCCGACTCCATAGTCGAAGGGAACCTCCAGCCCCTACCATTTTTGGACTTACCGGGTGTGCTACATAACTAATAGAGTTGCTTCACCTCAATCTCAAATACTTGTCCCAAAGACAAATGATTAGTCTCCAGATCCGTATATTTTTATTTATGGGTTTTGCAGCCCTACATAGTCAACTGAGCCATGCACAAAATGCCCGGCCAATCAGGTTAGACCTTGATAAGCTCGTCAAAACAACAACCAAGAATGCTGAGCGGTCAAAACTAAACCCAGTAGTTACTCAACCACAAGCCAGCTTGCTTGGTCGGCCGTATTCGGTTACTATTGCCGAATTAGCAGAAGCAGGTGGTCCGACTTATCTACTCACGCCTGATACAGTAGGGCATAGTTTCAGCCTCTGGAATCAATCGGAATCAAAAGCATGGCAAAAGGCTCAGTACCTTGTGCTTGACCTTTATAACCCGAATCGATACACGACCAATGTCATCATCGGGTTTTATCGGCAGTCTGCAGACGGCAAGGGAATTGAGCGTGCTTGTGCTGCCTCCGTCGGGATTTTCCCACAATTGCGGACTAAAATGGTCGTGCCACTTAGCTACCTAGATTGCCAACAGATATACCTACCTCGCTACCCACGTCAAGGTAAAGGACGCATTTTGGGGCAGTCCATCAAACCTACTGATTTGGTTGATGTTCGGCTTGAGCTGGAGCCGTATGTCAAACCTTTTTTTGCCTCTAAGCTTCACTTGAAAGGTCTTGAGCTCCAGACCGTAATAAAAACCGACCTACCTGCGCTGACCGCACCGTATATCGATGCCTTAGGCCAGCTGAACCACAAAACATGGGGTTGCAAAATCCCTGGCGAATACGAGCTTGGGTACTACCATCGTAAACTAGATACTACCTATTCTAACTCTGGTCTCAACCTTGGCAGGACTGAAAATGGCGCGCTCAAATCCCTCAAAATGAATGGAACTGGTTGGTTCCGGGTTGAGAACATTGGCGGCAAACGCTGGTGGCTGATTGACCCCGAAGGTTTTGCTTTCCTTAGCACAGGGGTAACAGGAGTGCGCCCAGGGGAAGGTGCGATGGTCACTGGCTTTGAAGAGTTGTATAAAGAGCTCCCAACTGGGCTGGACACCGTTAACTACACCTATCACCAAAAGGTCAACAAACTCTTCAGCTTCACTGCCAACAACTATCGCAAAACATTCGGCAAAAAGGATTGGCGCATGGTCTGGAACAGAATCACGAAAAACATGATGGCCCAATGGCGCTTTAATACGGTTGCCAATTGGAGTGATACAGGCTTTATCCGTTATGCGAATATGCCTTATGTGATGCCTTTGCGTAAGTTCCCGACCACATCAAAAAAACTATACCGAGATTTCCCCGATGTGTTTGACCCTAGCTATCCGGAAAGTTGCGCCAAGTTTGCTAAGCAACTTGAGCCGCATAAGTCAGACCGTAACATGATTGGCTATTTCCTGAACAATGAGCCAGAATGGGCCTTTGGGGATAATAATCTTGCGCTCAAGATGCTCCAGACCAAGAATGGGCCTAACCACACCCGTCGGGAGCTAAGGAACGATCTCATCAATCAATACCGTGGGAACGTAAAGCAATTCAACACGGCATGGGGGCTCAAGCTCAAGTCGTTCGAGCAACTGGACTCGGTCGTACTACCTAGTGATGTCAAGCTGACACCAGAGGCAATGGCCTACCTCAGTAACTGGAGCAACACCATGGTTGACAAATACCTAAAACCAGTCTGCGATGCAGTCAAACTGGTTGATCCACATCACCTCAACCTCGGAATTAGGTATGCCTACATCAGCAATGACCTATGCTACAGGGCAGGTCAGTATTTTGATATCTTCAGCATCAACGGCTATAATGCACCCTATCCTCCTGAAACAGCCGAAATCACAAAGCGTACCGGCAAACCCGTCATGATTGGCGAGTTCCACTTCGGTGCACTTGACCAAGGGCATACTGCTACCGGCATCCGAGGGGTGTATAACCAGAAACAGCGGGGCATTGCCTATCAAACTTACGTGGAGCAAGGTTTTGCTCGGCCAGAGGTAGTTGGCATTCATTACTTTCAGTGGAACGACCAGCCTGTTGGTGGACGTTTTGATGGCGAAAACTATAACATTGGCTTAGTCGATGTCTGTGGATTCCCTTACAAAGATTTTGTTCATTATGTCTCAGATGCAAATACCCGTGTCTATGATGTTGCACGCAGACTCTACCCGCCAGCCAACCTCAAGGCCAAAACCGTACCTGATATATATTGATTGTTCCTAGTCTTTAGATGCCCTCGCGATCTATGAATTAGCTATTGGCCATCAAATAGCCTTAAATTGCACCACTGCCCAGAAGTGACATCCTATTGCCGCTTCTAGACACCCATACACCAAACAGCAAGCCCAAAGCAAGCTATGAATGCGACCCCTACAAATGGCGCCTACAAGCCACAATACCCTGTCCGCCTCGTCACGGCCGCTAGTTTGTTTGACGGACACGATGCCGCAATCAATATCATGCGGAGGATCCTCCAAGCCTCAGGAGCCGAGGTAATCCACCTAGGGCATAACCGTTCGGCCCAAGAGATCGTGAATTGTGCCATCCAAGAAGATGCTCAAGGCATTGCAATCACGAGTTATCAAGGTGGCCACGTCGAATACTTCAAATACATCCATGACTTGCTACAAGAGCGTGGTTGTGGCCATATCCAGATCGTTGGTGGCGGTGGTGGCACTATCCTACCGACCGAAATAGATGAGCTGCATGCCTACGGTATTAGCCGTATCTACTCGCCTGATGATGGACGCACACTTGGGCTTCAGGGTATGATCAATGACGTATTACGCCGTTGTGACTTCCCGACTTGGGCCCACCAAAAGATAGCGATCCCTGTCCTTGATTACGAGCCAGAGAGAGACCACCTGACCCCAGATGACATCGAACAATTGGTCTATCGGGTCAAGGCCAAAGACCATGTTGCCATAGGTCGCCTGATCAGCATCTGCGAAAACTATCCAGATCAAACCCCGACCATCACTGCACTGCTTGATCAAGTTAAGCCAGCTGCAACACCACCTGTCCTAGGAATAACGGGTACAGGCGGTGCAGGCAAATCAAGCCTAGTTGATGAATTGGTACGCCGCTTCTTGCTGGATACTACCGACAAAACCTTGGCCATCATCTC
>CANHWS010000200.1 GCA_947464365.1 Cytophagaceae bacterium
ACCGCTTTCGATGATTATTTGATTGTTGTTGACTCTAGTGATATGGATTTTGGTTCTGCTATTGTCAATCCAGATTACATTGGCAATCCGTAGGTGGTGATTTAGGATTTGGTGTTGCATAGGCAACGGTAGGACCCCCAGAGGTTTATGTGCCTAGGTAGGGGCTTGGGTTGTAAGATTTGTGCCGTATTCCTAACTTAGCCCAACCAACCAATACCAACCAACCAACTAAATCAAACTGGTGCCCATCCAACCCAACTTGAAATTCGTAACTTTGGAGCCGCAATGATGTTTAAGCACTGGGGTATTGTGGTTAAATAAAGGTACGAACCCAATTTCTTCTTTAATACTAACATTCTAGTTTTTTTATTATGAAGAATCAATACTTTACTTTTGCTACAGCATGGAACTCTAGGTCCATCCAACTCGGCTTTGATTATCCAGTTGGCTATATGCAGCTAGCAACATTGGAGGAGAGGGAAAGTTACTTGAAGGCAATATTATACAGAGACTTTCATTATAGAAGGGGATCCAAGTTCACCACCTGCCTAACTTGTGGTTCTGAGGACATTTTCAGCCAAGAATTCAAAGACCTATACGAACGTGAGGGGTGGACAGGGCTAGCCTTTAGCGAACCAATCGTCATTCATGACCTGAAGCCTGGTTTGGTGCAGCCCATGTCTTACTATCACGTCAAAGTGGTAGAAAGGTGCGAGAGGTTCATTGGGCATCGCTGGGTGTACCCCAATGGTTGTAAGTGCCTTACAGACTGGGAAGTGGTCAATGATGGCGGTTTTAGCTTTTTCCAAGCGGCATCCTTAGGTTTTTGGCTTTGCCAGCCCTATGTTGCGCAAGCTGTAAAGCGCCATAAATTGACAAACATAGCCTGCAATGATGTTGCACTTTGGGAAAAAGTTCCTTATCCACATCATCCGCCAGATCAAATGGAGTTCTGACCTTAAAGCATATTGCTATGCCAACCCCATACTTCATGCTAGGCCTAAATTTTGCTCCACGCTCTGTTCAGGTCGAGATTTATTATCCTGATTACCGTGGTGTTGACATCATGGAGCGTGCCAACTTTCATGACTTTTGGTACGTAAAGGGTTCGCACTTTAGCACCATGCTAACCTGTGCTTCTGCCAGGGTCATGAGCCAACAATTCAAGGACCTATACGACCAAAACGGATGGACAGGTTTGACCTTCAGTGAGGCCATTGTCATTCATGATCTAAAACCAGGCTTATCGGTCCCGACTAATTATTATTACGTGCAGGTAGTTGGTCGATGCGAGAAAGTTGTTGCCCACACCATCGTCAAGGGCAAATCAGTTGATTTCAAGTCAGGTTGGGAAGTCGTAAATGATGGAGGGTTTAGCTTCTTTATTGCAAGCAAGTTAGGTCAATGGATTTGTCAGGCTGATGTCGCAAAGACATTACAAAAGGCCAAGGTCTCAAATATGTATTTCGATGACTTTGAACAGTACAAGAGCTACCCAATTCCAGAGGAAGATCCCAATCAAATGGAGTTCTAGAACCTAGGCACATGCCTCCTCATCTCCTCCGCCACCATCCCTGATACTGACATTGGTAATGGGTTTCGGCATAATTCTCCCCGTCTAGACTCCATCAACGCAGGCCTGCGCCCACCAGAGGTTTACGTGCCTAGGTAGGGGGCTTCTGTCTAACCGATATAGGTAGCGGTCGTACCTATCGCGAGATGCCCTACCTTAGCAGTATCAAAGGTGCCGCTCGTGTGGCCATGTGGTGCTGGTCCTGGCCCACTGGTCTTCAGCGCCTTGATGCTACACCAACCCCGACACCACCATGAAGCCAGACTTTACCCAGCTGCCCTTCGGTTTTGCTACCAGCACCGCCCATCAGGCTGCTGCCGCGTCCACTACCCACACCACCGCCGAGGGCATCACCCTAAAGGCATCTTACACCGCTGCGGATCTGAGCACCTGTGGGCACCTAGGCTTCGGCCCGGGAGTTGCGCCCTTTTTGGGTGGGCCTTATGCGCCGATGTACACCACCCAGCCCTGGACGATCCGATAAATCCGAGTTCAGACAAATTCACACGAATCCGTTACTCCCTTCCCTCATACCCCAAGGCCTTAACCCGATTAAACAAAGCAGTGCAACGAGGCTTGAAGGCCTTAAAGTCTTTGGGTTTATTGGCGCCTGACCACAGCACCTCGGATAGGGCGATGATACGGGGGTTGACCATATACTCCACATGTTTTTCGGAGGCGATGTACTCGGTCCAGACGTTGCCTTGGGCACCCAAAATGTACTGGTTGATGGCAGCGCCTAAGGAGTCTGGCGCAGGGTCAAAAGAAAAGACTTGCTCCAAGCTAACATTGCCGCCGATAGCTAAGGGCTCCTCCCACTTGCGATCAGACTGGTAATGATCAAAATAAACAAACTGCGAAGGCGTCATCACGACTAGGTGTTTGGCTTTGGCAGCCGCAATGCCCCCTGCTGTTCCACGCCAACTCATGACGGCAGCATTAGGTGCTAGGCCGCCTTCCAGGATCTCATCCCAGCCGATGATCTGTTTGCCTTGGTTATTCACATATTGCTCAATTTGCTTGATAAACCAACTCTGGAGTTCATGCTCGTCCTTCAGTCCAAGGGTTTTGATCTGCTGTTGGATGGCGGGATTAGCTATCCACTGGTCCTTAGCGGCTTCGTCCCCACCAATATGGATATAGGGACTCGGGAACAAAGGCATCACCTCGGCCAAGATGTCTTTGAACAGATCAACAGATTGTTGGTTGGGGTTGATGATGTTTTTAGATACGCCCCAAGTGGTCCAGACCTCCAATTTCTGATCGGTGCAGCCATATTGTGGGTAGGCAGCTAGCAGGGCTTGCACATGGCCAGGAAGCTCGATTTCGGGCAGTATCGTGACTTGGCGTTGGGCAGCATAAGCCACCAGCTCTTTGACCTCTGCTTGGGTGTAAAATCCGCCATGGCGCCGGCCGTCATAGTCTTGCAGTTTGGACCCACCCAGCCACTTGCGGGTTTCTTTGCGCCAACCGCCAACTTGGGTTAGTAAGGGATATTTTTTGATCTCGATACGCCAACCTTGGTCATCCGTCAGGTGCCAATGGAAGAGGTTCATTTTGTTGAGCACCAGCAGGTCGATGTACTTCTTGAGGAACGAAATGGGGTAGAAATGCCTTGATACATCTAGGTGCATACCCCGCCACGCAAACCGAGGCGCATCCTGGATCTCGATATAGGGGATTGACAGCGCCTCACCCGACGTTTTGGGCACCGAAATCAGTTGGAGTAAGGACTGGCAACCAGCTAATAGACCCGCCTCGGTGGGAGCCATAATCTGAATGCCTTTGGCATTGACACTCAGTTGGTAGGAGGCATCAGGAAAGCCAGCAGGCATTTTTTTGGGTGTCCCGCTCAGCTTGCAAACGAGCGAAGTGCCTTTGGGGCTAGCCTTTAGGCCGAACAGCTTGTCAAAAAACGGCATAAAAACCACCTCTGCATTAGCCGACTTCCCAGACCACCGTAGGCCAAGGGCGGGGTCTATCCTGAGAGTGCCGTTACCAAACTGCCAAGCCTGCGGTAGTGGAGCTATGGTCGGGGTTGCAGGTAGTGTGGCGGTGGCCTGAGCCAATCCTTCGACCGAAGCAAAAATGGCTAGGCCTAATGTCAAACCTAGGCTGAGTGATCTCAGGCATTTCGAAGCTAAAGCGTGTATCGTGATAGGCATGGCAGGTGGATTAGGCCCTAAAATTAGGGCTGTGGCAGGGTTTAATGGGATAAATATGTTGATTTAGGCAATACCAAACCAAGGGCAGTGCTAACATCAGCTCCTGCCCTGATCTGGGCTTCGGCTTGGGCCACTTGTGCAAGGTGCTCGGAATAAAACTGGTCCAGAATTCGGGCCTCTAGCTGCTGGCGGAAGGCCTGTAGCTGTTGGTGTTGTCGTTGCTTGTCCCACCAACCAGTGCGTATGGCTTCCGTTTGCCAATGGAGTACGGCTTGCCATACCTCGGCTATGGTGTCAGGATCTAGGGCAGAGGATAGCAAAACAGGGACAGACTGTCCACTGCCGGGCGGCGGAAACAAGTGCAGGGCGTTCTGATACCCCACTTGCGCTAGGCGAGCGGCGACCTTGTTATTGGCCTCTGCCTTGGTAATGACCAGCAGGTCGGCCATTTCCATAATGCCCCGTTTCATACCCTGGAGCTCATCACCTGCACCGGGTAACATCAGCAACATAAAGACATCACAAAGGCCACGAACAGCTACTTCGCTTTGGCCCACACCAACGGTCTCAACCAAGATGACATCAAAACCTGCAGCCTCACAGATCAGGATGGCCTCGCGGGTATGAGCGGTCACGCCACCAAGAGAGCCAGAAGTTGGCGAAGGGCGTATAAAGACATTGGGCGATCGGCTAAGCTCCTCCATACGGGTTTTATCACCCAGCAGGCTGCCCTTGCCGATCTGACTACTAGGATCTACAGCCAGTACCGCCACTTGTTGGCCTGCCTGCGCTAGTTGCAGCCCCAATACCTCGATAAAGGTGCTTTTGCCCACACCGGGGACACCAGTCAGGCCAACTCGTAGGCCCTTAGGATGCGTTTGGCTAGGCAATCCCGGTTCTTGACCTTCGGAATGCCGATTGTGAACTGCAACGGACAAGGCCTGGATAACAGTCCGGGCAATCGCTTGATCGGTAGCCAAGGTGCTTTCGGCCAGCGTAATGGCACGGCTGACAGACTGCCTGTCTCCAGCCAACACCCCTTCAATATACTGATCTGCCGTCCATCGTTTCACTGACCCAAAGTTTGGTTTTTTGATTGACTATGCCAAGCCCTACCAAAACGTATTACAAACTAGTTCCGATAAAGCAACTCAAACCTGCATTATCATCCTGTTGCCAGTCCCTATGGCCTGATTTGACTAACTTTGCCCACCTGAGACCAGACTATGACGGGAGCCACGCTTTATCCTATGTTGACAATTGCCCATCGGCCATTTGGCGCCTCTAGCCCTGTTAAAGTCGGACAGCGTTGGCCGAGTTTAACTTCCGGGTCCAGAAAGCTGATGTGCCTGCTCTGGCCAATCTGCCTAGCAATGTTCGGGACCTTAACTGCATTGGCCCAACCTAGCACCATCGAGCAGAAGCAGCTGATGATGCAGCGCTGGAAGGTCAAACCAGTGGCCCACCCGCGGCCTTACCAAACCTGGCAATCGGATGCCGAATACAACCAAGACCTCAGGACCTTAACGCAAAAGTTCAAACAATTTGGCCCCAAGCGACACCTGCCAACTGTCGAGTTATTCCGTGCCATAGCCACTAGTTTTGCAGGCACTCCTTACCGTGCTGGCATGCTGGACCTCAACAAGGCAGAACGGCCTGTGTTTTACCTCAGCCATCTGGACTGCATCACCCTGATGGACAATAGCCTTGCGCTCACGCTCGCCATCCAGCAGGGAAAAATGACCCTAGACGGATTTATGGCTGCGTTAGAGACCGTTCGGTATCGGGATGGGCATTGCAATGGCTATGCCTCGCGCCTGCACTACGCCACCGACTGGTTTTATGACCTTGACCGTCGTGGCTTCGCTACCGAAATATCTCAACAACTGGGTGGGATTGTCCATACCCAAAAGTGCTGCCTAATTTCGGGCTGTGACGCGAAAACGTCGGGACGTGATAGTTTGCAGTTAGCCATGCGGCAGGTAGAGGCCGCCATCAATAAGCGGCCTAGTTACTTCTTGTCATTTCCGTTGGCAGAGCGCCATTTTGATAGCCTCAGGACTGGGGACATTATCGGATTCACGAGCTTTTCGCCCGGGTTGGATGTCCGCCATGTCGGCATGATCATCAGGCAGGAAGGTAAGCCCTTCGTCCTGCATGCTAGTAGTGATCGTGGGCGTGCCGAAATCGGCTTTGCCTCTCTTGACAACGTCCTCTGGGTCAATAACCGCAAATACAGTGGGCTAAAGGTCCTTCGTTTGAGGTAGATGGTTCACTGCTGCTAGTCCGTCATACCCTTGCCTGCCAAAATCTTCGGGATCCACTTCTGGATTCGTTGTTGGCGTGTGGTGGCCTGCTTGGCTCCTATAAAGTGAATCAGGTAGGCCCGTTGTCGACCCGGACTTAGGGCCAAAAATGCAGCTTCCAGCTCTGGCATTTCTGCAAAACTTGCCGTCAGCTCCTCTGGGTAGGTTTCGGTAGATTTAGGTTGATCAGGCACGGTAAGCCCTGCTTTTTCAATTGTGATGGCCTCTTCAATATAGGCCTTGATGATGGGCTCCTTGGCCAAGATCTCCTCCGCATCCAGAAAACGCATTTGCCGAGCCGTTTGGGTGTTTTCGCCCATCCTGATCAGTAGCTGATGTGGGTCAGTCATCAGCACCCCT
>CANHWS010000201.1 GCA_947464365.1 Cytophagaceae bacterium
GCAGGTCAAAACCATGCTGCCGTCTGGTGAGAATACCGCGGACAATAATCCCTTGGTATGTCCGCGAAAGGTCACGCTAGGCTTTGTCTCATTGTCCCAACCCAAAGAGAAACTTAAGCTAAGGACTATGGGTAAGAAGATATAAAGTTCCGAGAGTATCATAACCCAAAGATGATGGATAAAGCATTAATTTCCTACCGAACCATCCTGAGATCCTAATGTTTCAACTGTACATAATCCGTCGCCAAAACACCAAGATACCAAGCCGGCTGTTCTACTCCATCACCCCATTTTAGGTCATAGGAGGTGTTGGATTGATAGGATCTTTGCGGATCATTAGCAAATGAGGAATCATTAGGATTTACCCGATCAATTGGATCATCTACTAGAAATTTTGAATCCGCAGGTATCCCATAGATCGAGGTCATTGTGTTAAGGTTAGCACCCTTCTCATAACCCACAGCGACAAAGTGGTTTCGTAGCCGCGAACGCATACGCCAGTATTTGTAGTGGTCAGTTTCAGTCAAACTTTGGCCAAACGCAACACAAGTATACAGCAGTAAGAAACTGCACATGACTAGTGATTTCATAGTTATTAACGTGGATTAAGGGTAAGGACATATGGTACGTTATCAACATTCGTACTCAATATAATAGAATTTTGACTAGTGCTAACATCCGCATAAAAACTTGGATAGGTAACAGCACTGATTTTTCTTGGAATCAACGCATACCTAACCACATAACGATCGTTTATGTACTCTTGTAACGACCACAAAAGATTAATTTTGGCCACATCACTAAATAAATCTGTTCTAATATTGGTAAATACAACTGTGAAGTTTGTTCGGTTGAGAATAGCTACCGTGTCACACTTTTGAGTTGGAAAATAACTAATCACCCTATAGCACTCACTTGCTGGATCCGATGGCTTACGGTTTCTACGTTCCGAAGGCTGATCAAAATCCCTAAAATCAATCACCTTATTCCGCAAATGCAGGGTATCAAGGTAGGAGCTACGGTCAACACCATTGATGGTATAGCCTGTGACTTTGTAACGGTCGCCAAAAGAGCGTACCAAAGCACGTAACTTAATAGCTGCTTCCTCCTCTTCTGGTGGACAAGGCTCTTCTCGCTTGCAAGTACTAAGTCCAAGACATAAGCCTACCAGAAAAAAAAATCGTGTGATAAATCGTGTCATGGCCATTGGTGTTAAAGTTTGACAAATCGTGAAGTAAAAGTGCTGCTGCTAGTACTAACCCGCACTTGGTAGAGCCCTGGAGCCAAGCCCTGAATATCGATTGTCTGGTCAGGCAGATAAACACCCTGTAGGCAGGTGCGGCCAATAGCATCTAGGATGGTATAGCCCCCCCCCACATGGCCAGAACCCAAACGTAGATGCAAACTTGAAGTAGCTGGGTTGGGGTACACCCCCATTGGCTGCTCTGGTCTAACCTCAATCTCTTTAGGTGTAGAGAGCGGGAACTGTTTGATGCGTGGGTAAATACCATCAGCTACGATAATGGCTTTACCATAACGGGTGTGAAAATTATCTATCCAGGTTTTGTCTGTAAAAGCCGAGTCCACTAGTACATATTGAGCAGTTTGACGATCAAATCTGTAGATATTGTGGTGATCAGAAGCTTGGCCATTAGGCAAAGCATATCGATCTACAAAATAAACCGAATCTAGCTTGTTGGTTATGGAAAAGGTTTGCGCCCCTCCTGCACCAGTCGGAAAGGGTGGAACATTTGATTTCCTATAGAAATATCTACTGGTTCCTCTTTTCTGGACTAACTGACCAGGAAACATAAATGGATAAGTTATAGAATCATTAGCACTAGCCAAGCCAAAAGAATAATATTGATTTGAGCTGCTGATTGGGAAATAAAAACCAAAATTAAATTTAACGATATTCGTCGACCCAGTTACAAACAGCCTTGTTGAAGCATTGTAAGTCCCATGCTTGAGCCAAGTCTCTTGTCCTCTATTTTCAACTTTTAAGCCTGTGAGTACCCCTGCCTCATAAAAGAAAGATATGAAGCCGTACTCAGATCTCATTTTTCGTTTTAAAACAAAAGTGTTACAATCAAAAACATACAGCGAATCAGATGTTTGCATAACATATTCACCTGCAACCTTAAATGCAGTTAGTGCATAATTTCGAGAAGCAATGAAAATTGTGGGATTCTGATCAAGGATGAAATTCCCCCGAACCATAGTCGCAATTTTGAGCGTATCAAGTGCTGGATGATTAAATCTGTTAGACGTAAATGCAAAAATAAGCGCAGTATCGGAGGTGACATTATGGATGCTATAATGTTCAGCCTTAAAAGCAGGATAACTATACCTCGGGCCTAAACTACCATCGCTATTGATTACCCCCGTTTTCAATGTAGTGTAGTAATTAAAAGTAATATATTGATACTGCCCATTGGCTGAGGCATTTAAATATTGAAAGCGATCAATACTACCACCTACTAATGGTACAGATAACCATTGCCCCAAAACCACTAATGGCAAGAAGAGGGCTAAGAGGAAAGTTAGAAGGATCCGTGCCATAACCAAAGGATTTAACTAAAGGTACGTCTTATTTTTGGTTTTCCAAAGCGGTTACCTTGGCCTTCAGGGCATCGTTCTCCTTCTTGAGCTCGATGACATACAAGAACAGCTCCTCGATCTTTTTGGTATTCTCCTTGGCGATTAAGGCTAGGTCAAGTCCCCCTTGTTGGATTTCTTTGGCAGTTGGTATGCCCGGCAAGTGTTTTTCGCGTTTGACAAAGGCCTCGACGGTATCTAAAGCTGGCAACTTATAGTCTGGTTGGAAAACATAGTCACCCCAGTTTTCAAATGCTAGGCCGTTCATCACCAATGCACTGCGGAACACAGCTAAGCCATCAACGGATAGCAAGTAGTTGAGCTCAAGTGAATTGTTTGCCGTAGCATTTTGTTTGGTCAACGAGGAGATGCTTGGGGCAGAATCGTCTGCATCATTGTATTGATTTGCTTTATTGAGTTCTTGCCAATCAACAAGACCAAGCTTTGGAACCTTTTCACCAAGCACCACACGGTACAGCTGTCGCTGTATTTGTTCAGGAGCTCCAACGAGTTCCATATACTCCCTTGTGAACAGGGTTTTGCTAGAGGTTAGGGCTCCTACTATGGCAAGATCAGCCTTAGGCATAGCAAAAGTGCAAGTTTGGCCAAGGCCTAAGCAAAGCACGACCATAAAAAATAGACCCCAAAAATTTGGCAGATGGTGTCTTATCGAGGTTGGATGTACCATAAATCTGGTCAAATGCGTTTGTGATCCGAAACAAAGAGCCAGACAGTTGGTCAGTCCCACACGTGCAGAACAAACATAAAAGTCAATAATGACAAAGTCAAGACATTGGTCAAGATTTAACATTACACTGACATTGGCTGGGTGTCGATCAAATGCAGTTGACTACACCGGATAGGCCCAGTGGGCTGCTACATCCAACAAAGGCTATTGTGTGAAGGGACTTAGATTCGCCCACACATTTTCCCCCACACACCAATCCACCAACCTGATCCTAGGCGTACCTTTGCACCGCTGTTAAGCCCTAGGTCTGGCAGCATCTCAGCATCTACACCAAAGCCATTCCCCTCCCGACAAGCACCCGATGTCAACCCACCCTAGCAACGAGTCTGCCAAGCAGGCCAACACCAAGGCCCTATTGGCCCAATACGAAGCCAAACGTCCACACATCGTCTTTGAGTGGAAAGACACTGAAACCGATGCCGAGGGCTGGGTCGTGATCAATAGCCTTCGGGGTGGCGCCGCTGGTGGAGGTACCCGGATGCGCAAGGGCCTAGACCGCCGCGAGGTCGAGAGCCTAGCCAAAACAATGGAGGTCAAGTTCACCGTCTGCGGACCTGCTATCGGTGGGGCTAAGTCGGGCATCAACTTTGACCCGTCGGACCCACGCAAAAAAGAAGTCCTCCAACGCTGGTTCAAGGCGGTTTATCCGATGCTCAAGAGCTATTATGGCACGGGGGGCGACCTCAATGTTGATGGCTTTGAGGAGGTTATCCCAATCACCGAGGAGTTCGGCCTCTGGCACCCGCAAGAAGGCATCGTGGTCGGCAACCTAAAGCCCAACAAACCAACTAAAATCAAGATCGTGGGTCAGCTGCGGGCAGGCGTTAGCAAGGTCGTCGAAGATGCCCGCTACACACCCGAACCAGACCGCAAGTACACCGTTACGGACCTAATTACAGGTTGGGGTGTTGCGATGTCTGTGGCGCATTACTATCAGCTATGGCATGGCCTAGGGCAGGTCGGAAACCCTACTAGCGGCCAACCATTGGCAGGCAAACGGGCCATTATCCAGGGATGGGGCAATGTCGCTGCTGCTGCGGGGCTTTACCTAGCCGAGCTTGGCGTCAAGATTGTCGGCATCCTGGACCGCCAAGGCGCCCTATTGGTACCCGAGGGCCTCGACTACCAAGCCATCAAACAGCTATACCTAAACCGCCAACACAACACCTTGGTAGCCGATGGTCTGATCCCCCTTGACGAGGCCATGACCAAGGTCTGGGATATGGGTGCTGAGATATTTGTACCGGGGGCAGCCAGTCGCCTAGTTACGCAAGACCAAGTCAGCCGCATGATCAAGGCCGGCCTAGAGGTCATCAGCTCGGGTGCCAATGTGCCCTTTGCCGATGCCGAGATCTTCATGGGCCCGATTGGCGAGTATGCCGATGCGCACGTGTCCGTCATCCCTGATTTTGTTGCCAACTGTGGTATGGCCCGTGTCTTTGCCTACCTGATGCAGCCTAAGGCCGAAATCACGGACCAAGCCATCTTTAGTGATACCAGCGAGGTCATCCGCGAGGCCCTGACCAAAGTTCATCAATCGCACCCTAGCCACACCGACATCACCAGTGCCTGTTTTGAGGTTGCCCTTGGTGTGCTGATGTAGGTACTGGAAACAAGTAACATTTTGGGATCAATTGGGGCACCTTAGGTACAATTTTTGTGGTATCAGGGTGCCTCAGCATATTTGCTGATGCCCCATCAATGCCATGGCTAACCCAATTACTACAGACCTCGGACCGCAATTCCGCGAACGCCAACGTTTTGACCAAGCATGGCTCTACGTGTTGCTGGTCACGACCTTGGTACTGCCCTGTACTTTGGCCTACGACAACTACAGCAAACATGGCTTCAGCTGGCCGATGCTGGCGGTTTTTATTGGCCCTTTACTAATCTTGGTCATCACGAGGTTCACTTGGCTAGATGTTGCGTTAGGGACCGATGGTATTCGGTACCGGTTTGTGCCATTCATTCGGTGGCGCATCATCCCATGGTCCAGCATCCAACAGCTAGAGGTCTGCAAGTACGACCCGTTAACCGACTATGGCGGCTGGGGTGTGAAACGAGGCCGAAACGGCTGGATCTATAACGTCAGCGGCGATGATGGCCTCCGCATCACCCACACCGATGGCCATATCCTGATGTTAGGGATAAAGGATGTTGCGGGGTGGAAGGCGGTGGTTGCCAACAGAGCTGTAACTGCCTAAATATTGCAGTCTCCTACTTCTTCGCCCCCTTAACCCGCAAGGCCAACACCCGTACCAATTCTGCATCGGGTGAGTCTGGTTCGGCCAGCTTTTGGGCCAATGCAAGTGACTTCTTGGCTGCTGCTTTCCGTCCTAGTGCCAGGTGATACCGCGCATCGAGGTACTGGGCAAAAAACAGGTCTGGCAGGTGCTCTACCGCTCGATCGACCCAAGTATAGGCTTTGGTCAGGGCCACTATGTTGTCCGACTTCAGGATCAGATCATTGGCCCGCTCCAGCCACCAAGGGTCCAGCTGATTCGGTTGCTTTTTGTAGAATGCATCCACCGCCTTCAGGTAGCCCATGGGGTCCGCCTCGATGTCAACAGCGCTATAGATCACCCCATCGGCAATCAGGTCGGCATTCGTGATTTTGGTTTTCCGGAAAGCACTGTCCAGCTTCAGGAACTCGGGACTTTTAGGCCCACCAACCTGATAGGCTTTGAGCAAGGGCTGCCAGTACATCCCCGAGATTTTGGCCTCAACCGCATTGGCGCCATGGATTCGTTTGAGGGTCTTGAGATTGGCGATCACGTAGGCCAACTCTGCCTTGAGGCTCAGGTCGCCTAGTTTGGCATAGAGTTTCCAATAGGGCTTTTTGCTCAGGCTGTCGGGGGCAATTGTTGCCGCGAATGACTGATACTCGGCATTGGCTGGTAGGCCACACTCGTGCAACAGCTCTGCATATTGGCTAAAGAACCCCACAGAACGCTCGCCTGCTAAAAAACGGCTCTGCCAGGTGGTGAGGCGCTTGGCAGGGTCGAGGGCTGCTTTGCCTAGGTTGATGAAGCGCTCTGCCGTCATGGCCCCA
>CANHWS010000202.1 GCA_947464365.1 Cytophagaceae bacterium
GTGACGCAAACCGTACCAGTGATTGCAGTTGCAGGCACTGTAGCTGTTATGGTGGAGTCATTGACCACCACGAAAGTGGCAGGAGCCGCCCCTCCTGAGAATCCGACGTTGGTAGCACCCAAAAAGCCAGCGCCTTTGATCTGCACGTTGTCAAAGATGTAACCCGAAGATGGGGTTACAGACCGAACTGCAAAAGAAGTCACAAGAGCATAGGACAACTGCACTGTGGCAGTTAGCGGGCTACAATCATACGTTGTCAATAGGACGGTATAGACACCACTTATGGCCGGGACAAACTCGATCGAGGCAGCAGCGCCAATACATACTGGTCCATTATCATCATTCACGCCTACCTCGTTTAGCGCCGCATCATAAATCCGGAGCTTGGTATCAATAGTAGCACCACAAGTTGAGATACGATAGACCGAGCCTGCAGTGGCATTAAAAGTCCAGTATGGGGCGGTGCCAATATTGCCGATGACGGTATTAGTAGTGGTCGTGAAGGTGAGCGAGCCACGGTTTGTAGCAGGAGAATAGCAAAGCGCGTTGGCCGTGGTCACGACAAAGTTGCTGGTACTGGATACCGTACCACCTAGGTAAGCCAAGGTAATCAAGCCCGTAGTTGTGCCGGCACCAACGGTGATGACGATCGAGTTAGCCGTCTGGCTTACTATCCCTGCACCGATGCCGTTGACTGTAGCAGAGGTGATTGAAGTCAGGTTAGTACCAATTATGGTGACTTGTGTACCTACTGGGCCTGAGGCTGGAGAGAATGAGGTAATGGTAGGGGAAATGACTGCTGGTGTATAACGGTATTGTAGTGGTGTCGTCCCAGATAAATTACTGCAGTCCGAATCAGAGATTACAATGGAATGATTGCCGGAGGTTGTCGGGGTAAAATCACCACTAGCCTTAACACTTGCACAATAGGGGCCATTGCCGCTGAAGACAGCAATCTCGACACCAAGAGCATTGTAGATCCTGATCCTGGTATTATTACCACCAGTTGCGGCGCAAGTGCTGAAATTGTAGATGTTGCCTACTGTAGCGTTAAACCCGTAACGACGGATGACCCCAGCTGGCGTGGTGATACTCTGCCAAGCCGTTGTAATAGTAATGTTACCTTGGGGGGCGCTCAAACTAAAACAAGAGACAGCTTGGTTAACCGTAAAGACCGAACTGCTTGTGACGCTTCCAGTGTTGTAGTTGAGTGTAATCAGGCCTGTGGTCGTGCCAGCTCCTACTGTGATTGTGATCGATGTAGCAGTCTGGGCAGTTATGGTTGCCGAAGTACCATTGATGCTGGCACTAGTAATTGCAGTCAAGTTGGTACCAACAATGGTAACTGAGGTACCCACAGGACCAGATGCTGGAGAGAACGAAGTAATGGTAGGGGCAACAAATGGAGCTGTTTGTTTGTACTCAACGGTGTTGGCCTGAGATAACGGATTGCAATCGTAGTCTGAAAGGCTAACCCAGAAAGTGCCAGAAGTACCAGGTGTATAGTCACCTGATGCCTTGCTTGTAGCACAATATGGTCCGTTGTCATCAAAGAAGGTGATCTCGTTGCCAGATGGGTCATAGATCCGGATCTTGTTGTCGTTGGTGGCGGCGTTGTTACAGGTATTGAAGTTATAGGTGGTGCCTGCAACGCCATTGATCGACCAGCGACGGATACTACCAGCTGGTACAGAGAGACTCTGCCAGCTAGCGTTTGGCGTGAGGGTGCCTGCGTTAATGGTGGTACCATAACAGGTACTGACAGTGGTGACGGTGAAAGTCAGATTGCTTACGACAGCCCCACCCGTATACGTACCAGTGACTAGCCCAGTTGTGGTGCCAGCCTGGACAGTTACAGTAGCTGTCGTATTGCTTACCGGGGTCAGGATCTGGGTCAGGCCATTGATTTCTACGGTTGTGAGGTTAAGCAGGTTGGTACCAGTAACAGTCACAACAGTGCCGATAGGGCCAGAAGCAGGGCTGATATTTGTGATCGTAGGTGCTAAAACTGTAGGTGAGGAGCGGAACTGAAGTGGTGTTGTCTGAGATAAAACACGGCAGTCTGTATCAGAGAATACAACGTAATAAAGGCCTGAAGATGTCGGGGTAAAATCACCGCTAGCCTTTGTACTTGCGCAATACGGGCCATTGCCGCTATAGACAGCAAGCTCATTACCAGAGGCATCATAAATCCTGATCCGGGTAGGGTTACCACCAGTTGCACTACAAGTGCTAAAACTATAGGTATTGCCTACGTTGGCGTTGAAGCCATAGCGACGGATCACCCCAATTGGTGGGGTCGAGGTCTGCCAAGTCGTCGTGGGCGTAATGTTGCCTGTGAGGGCACTCGCAGCAAAACAAGCTACCGAATTAACGGTATAAGGCGTACTACTTGTAATGCTACCAGTGCTGTAAGCAAGTGTGATCAGGCCAGAGGTAGTGCCAGGCGCAACTGTAATGGTGATTGAATTGGCACTCTGGGAGGTTATCGTAGCTAGGGTACCATTGATTGATACCTGCGTAATAAGCTGCAATAGCGTGCCTGTAAGTGTAACTGTCGAGCCTACGTTACCCGATGTCGGTGCAAATGAGGTTAGCGTCGGGGTCTGAACCGCTGCAGAGTATTTAAACTGTAACGATGTGCTGGACGACAGGACGTTGCAATCAAAGTCTGAAATGACTACAAAATAGTTTCCTGAGGTTGTGGGGGTGAAGTCACCACTTGCTCTGATGGTGTTGCAATACGGCCCGTTACCGTCATAAACAGCCAACTCGACACCGTTATTGTCATAAATCCTGATGCGTGTAGGGTTAATTGCTCCTGTGAGACAGGTGCTAAAGTTATAGGTATTCCCGACGGTACCTGTAAATCCGTATCGCCTAACGATGCCTACTGGTGGTGTGGCCGCGCTCCAAGTTAAAGTAGGCGACAAAGTTGCATTGAGGCTACTAATCGAGAAACATGTTGAGGTAGCAGTAACATTAAAATTGGTGGTACTAGATACTGACCCGCCTCCGTAGTTGAGGGAAATGACACCAGTTGTCGCACCAGCTGGTACCACAAAGGTTAGCTGTGTGCCAGAAATGATGTTAATGGATCCAGAAACAACACCATTGACCATTACACTAGTCACGAAGTTGAAGTTAGTGCCCGAAACAGTAACCGTTGTGCCTACCGGACCAGAAGTTGGCGTGAAGGAGGTGATTGTCGGCAAGGCATTAATTAGCTCTTGTTTGTAAGACAAGGTTGTGGCAAGGGCTAGCGGATTGCAGTCATAGTTGGACAGCCCGACAAAAAAAGTACCTGCGGTAGTTGGGCTGTAGTTGCCAGACGCACTGCCGCCAGTACAATAAGGACCATTATCGTCATAAGAGGCGAGCTCGGTCCCGCTAGCATCATAGATCCTGAGTTTGGTATCAGACGACGTAGCACAAGTACTGAAGTTATAGGTCCAGCCTACAACCCCTGTAATGGCATAACGCGGATAGGTACCAGCTGAGGCCGACAAGGTTTGCCAAACCGTAGTTGGCGCAAGTGTCCGGCTGAAGGTAGTGTTGGCATAGCAAGATGCCGATGTTATCACAGTGAATTGGCTGCTAGAGAATACAGATCCGCCTGAATAGTTGAGCTGGATAAGGCCAGTATTTGTACCAGTCGCAACATTAAAGATAATCGTTGTCGAGCTGATCGAGGTTACGTTCTGGACGACACCATTAATGGTGATGGATGTTACACCCGATAGGTTTGTACCAATGAGGGTAACGGTTGTCCCGACTGGGCCAGAAATAGGCGCAAAAGAGGTAATGGTTGGCGTCGTGGGGGTAAACTTGTAGTCTAGCGCAATCGCCGAAGTTGGTGTGGTACAGTTGGCGATACTAAGCAAGACATAATACGTACCTGAAGTGGTTGTCGTGAAGTCTCCAGAGGCTTTGTTGCCAGTGCAATAAGGTCCGTTATCGTCAAAGATCGCAACCTCGTTAAAGCCAGCATCAAGGATGCGGAGTTTGGTGTTGGCAGTACCTACCGTGTTACAGGTCCTGAACGAGTAAACATCCCCTGCAGCAGCTGTGAACGAATACCGGTTCACAAACCCTGATGCTGGGCTAATGCTCTGCCAATTAAGTGTTGGCGTGATGGGGCCAGAGTTACTAGATATCTGGGCGCAGCTGCCAGTAACGGTGAAAACTGCAGGCGTTGTACTAAGTCCTCCACCAGAGTAGGTCAGGACAATTGGGCCAGTAGTAGTACCTGGGCCAACCGTGATTTGGAGTGCACTAGCGGTCTGGGTACCAAGTGTTGCGGCTACGCCACTGATGGTAGCCCCTGTTATCTGGTCTAGGTTGGTTCCGTTAATCGTGACAACGGTGCCAGTAAAGCCTGATGTTGGTGTAAAGTTGGTGATAGTCGGATTGCTGTTGGCAGTACCTCGTTTGAAAGCTACAATCACATCAGAACTAAGTGGTGCACAAGGGTAGCCCGTGATAAGGATGGCATAGGTGCCTGTGGTAGGGCAAATCCAGTCAATAGAGGCTGAAGAGCTAGTGCAATACGGCCCGTTATCATCATTAAAATTAACTTCGTTACCAGCAGCGTTGTAGATCCGGATGTAAGAATCAAGCGTTGTATTACAAAGGCTTAGGCTGTAAGTCTCGTTGGCAATCGCAATAAAAGTCGTGAAGGTGGCATTGCCGCCGGGTGCAAGGGCGTTCTGCCAACTGGTCGTGAAGGGCATTGCTAACAAGGTTGGCGTACCTGCATAACACAGACCAGCCGCACCTGTGACGGTAAAGCTAGTAGCAGTCTGGGTACCCCCAACGGCACTAAAGACTTGGATAACAGCCGTAGGAGCACCTGAGGGTATCGTTATCGAAAGACTGGTGCTAGAGCTGCCGACAATATTACATGCGATGCCACCAATGAAAACAGATGTAACGGCAGCCAAATTCAGGCCATTAATCGTGACAGTAGTACCAACGGGGCCAGAGGTAGGCAAAAAGTTGGTGATAACCGGGCCTGCACCACCACCGTTTAAGATATTGAAGTTGGTAGAGCTAGTGACGTTGCCGGCTGTGGTAAATATCCTGATAGGCCCTGTAGTGGCTCCTACTGGTACCGTGGCCGAAATATTGGTCGATGAGTTGACGGTGAAGGATGTAACCTTGGTGCCATTGAATTGTACTGAGTCAACACCCGTAAAGTTTTGACCAGTGATGCTCACGTTGTCCCCGACATTGCCACTTGTTGGGCTGAAGCTCGTGATACTCGGCACTGGCGCACCAATAATGAAGTTGAATGCACTGCAGCCTGTGCCAACATTGGTCGTGATACAGACCGTGCCAGTGGTTGCCCCAGCCGGGACTTGCGCCAAAATGGTGGTTGCACTAGAGACAAAGTAGGCCGAATTAACGCCATTGAAGGCCACTGCGGACACGTTCGTGAAACCTGTCCCCGTGATCGTGACTGTTGTGCCAGTCACACCCGATGTGGGTGAAAAGGCTGTCACAGTTTGGGCCATCAGGGCTGTTGAGGCCGAAAAAACCACCAGAAGCATGGGCAATAACCAGCGAAGCATGGTGCTACGTCCCGCTAGTGTCAGGACTGTAGCAAGGCTTAAAGATTTTACCTGAGGATTACCAGAACGATTTTTTGACCTAAGGGCCAGTTGGGGTGTATAGTTGTTATCCATGTAGTCAAAAATAGTATTTCAGGTAAGAGCCAAATAGATGGGCGGAGGTTGGAATGTGTGGTAGCAAACTTTTCGCAGTCTAAGTTCGATGTAAGGTCTTGGCGAAAAAGCAACCGTAAATATACACAACAGTCCCCCAGCATTACAAGCCTCCGGTACTTTAACGTTTGTTAACGATGACCTACCTCCGCACCATAGCTTTTGCCCCTATGGATAAATGCCCTTCAGCCACCCGCAAAGGCAATTTTGCCTTGTGCTATGCCTAAAAACCTGAACCAATAGTCTGACTTCAATAGCACGCCAAGCTCAATATTGCCTTCCATCCTTGACATAGATTACGGTCAATAGATGGCCTTGTAATTGATCATTAGGTCATGATGGGTGGTGCTATCATGCTGGACTAGGACTGGATTGATCTGGCCCAAGTGGTCACTTAGGTTGGCATACCATTGGCCACCTTCACGCACACAGACCGTATAAGTACCGGGTTTTAACCTCAGTCTGTAAGTCCCATCCTTGGCTGACCAAGTGGTGAGGAGCGGCCTGCTACCCATGGCGGCAAAAAAGCCGGTCCGTACGCCGGGTTTGGTTTGGCGAAAGCTTGTTAGCCTAAAAATGCCGATCTGCCGCCTTACTGGTCGTCCCCCTGCCTTGGGCCCATCAGGGCTTGGCATCATGTTGCCTTCGACGAAGGTGACTTGGCCAA
>CANHWS010000203.1 GCA_947464365.1 Cytophagaceae bacterium
GTACTGATGCTCATGATTTTGGTGAAGCCCTGCACATCTTGGCCGGTCCATGCTAGGTTGGCTTCGCCGTAGCTGCCATGTTTGGTAGCATGCAAGTCATAAGGCGATCTGATACCCAGCAGTACAAAATGGTTGGGCATCAGCCGCACACCAACAGATCCAGTGACCTTGGCTTGGGTGCTCTCGAGGTAAACCTCTAAATCACGCATGGCTGGCTCAAGGTACTGGCCTTCGTGCAGCAAGGTTCCATATTGACTGCCGAGGGTCTCCTTGAGGTGGAGCTGGGTTTTGCTGAGGGTGTGTTTCTCGAGCAAGTGATGTGCCTTGACGATGATCAATGGGGCCGCGGCCTCAAAGCCGACACGCCCTTTGATACCAATAATCGTATCACCTACATGGATATCACGCCCAATGCCATAAGGTTGGGCCAAGGCCTGTAAACTTCTAATGGTCTCGATCGGGCCTAGTGACTGGCCACCGATGCCTACCGGTTCACCCTTCTCAAACTCGATGGTAATATCCTGCTCTTTGCTTGCGGTTTTGGGAGTCGGCCAAGCCTCCTCAGGCAAGTATTGATGGCTTGTCAGGGTTTCGGCGCCACCGACACTAGTGCCCCATAGGCCTTTATTAACCGAATACTTGGCTTTGCTCCAATCCTGGACTACACCTTTTTCGATCAAGTAATCGATCTCCGTTTGCCGGCTTAGGCTTAATGACCTGATTGGCGCAATAAGCTCTAGGCCAGGGCACAATATCTGGAAAGCAAGATCAAACCGTACTTGGTCGTTACCTGCCCCCGTACTGCCGTGCGCGATGGCATCGGCCCCAATCTCAATTGCGTATTCCGCAATGGCTTTGGCCTGCGCTATCCGCTCAGCAGATACCGATAGGGGATAGGTGTTGTTCTTGAGCACATTGCCCGCGATCAGGTACCGCACCACCTCCTGATAATATTTGGAAGTGGCATCGAGGCAGGTATAGTTCGCCACACCGAGCATTTTGGCTCTGGTCTCGATCTGGGCCAGCTCTTCTGGCAAGAATCCACCTGTTTGAACCAGTGCGGCATGTACCTCATAGCCAAGCTCTTGACCAAGGTACTTAACGCAAAAACTGGTGTCAAGCCCACCGCTGTAGGCCAACACTACTTTTTTCATTTGCTGAGATTAAAGAGGATTGGAAATGGCTGAATTACTGCAATCAAGACCGATGGAGAGCTGCCAAACATAAGTTTTGGTCTTGGCCTCACTGATATGGTCTATCAAGATCTAAACTGGCTACTACATTCGGGTAGGCGAGATGGATGTTGGGGGCAGTAAACGTAACTAGAATCGCTGGTGGAGAACTATGCTCGCAGCAGGTGTATCAGCCAAAAGGCAAAACAAATGTAATAAACCCGTTGTTTTTTTAAGCCTTTATTTGTGATATGGTGATTTTTTTGCCAAAACAATCAAAAAATAAGCCTAGGCCCTAAATCTGTTCAGATCATGGCCTAGGCTCAGATGGTCAAGTGTACTAATTATGGCTCAGGCCTAGAATGCAAGCGGTTTGCCTAAGTAAAAGTCCAGCACCTTGACTCGGAACAAATAATCATACTTGAACCGTATAAGATCCGTTTCGGCCTTGTTGAGGTTGGTTTTGGCTAATGTATAGTCGAAAGCATTGAGGGCACCAGCATTATAGCGTTGCTCCGTACTGCGGAATGCCTCCCTTAGGCTCTCCACCTGCTTGACGTTTGCACTGAACCTACGGCTAGCAAGTTTGGCATCTAGCCACGCCTGCTCTATGGTTTGGCGCAGGGTGTTACGTGCTGTTTCGGTGCTTAGCTCGGCGTTCCGGACGGCAAGGCGTGCATTCTGGACATTATATTTGGTCTGAAAGCCATTGAAGATCGGAATGTTAAGGTTCATACCGGCACGCCAGCTAAGGTTATTGTTGAGTTGGTCTCCCCAGCCAATGTATTCGGAGCTGATATTAGGCGATGTTTGGCTGATGAAAGCAGTTGTGCTACCAGTGCCCGGAATTGTGATTGTAACGGGTATTTGGCTAGTAGTCGTCCCGTTGAAGGTTGATCGTTGGGCTAATTGCGAGTAAGAAGTACTGTAAGATCCACTAGCTGATAGCGATGGCATATAACCTCCTTCGGCACTACGGAGCGAAAATAATGCCTGCTCAACTCGCTCTTTGGCTGCTGTAATGCTCGGCTGCACACCTTCGGCATAGGCATAGACCTCTTGGGCCGAGCTACCAAAATCCATTACCTGGATTTTACTAATGTCTGGCGCCACGATACTGAAGTTGGGGTCAGCAGCAGCTTGCATCAGTTGCTGGAGCTGCAGTATAGCAATATCAATGCTATTTTGGGTCGTAATGATGTTCAGTTCCTCTGTTGCGAGTTGGGCCTTAATATTCAGGTAGTTGGACTGGGGCAATGATCCTGCATTGACCAGTTTTTCGGTACGGGCAACTTGCTCGACCGTGCTGGCAACTTGGAGATCGGCCACCTTGAGTTGCTCTTGAGCTGAGACAATATTCAAAAAGGCCTGGGCAACGCGAAGCTTGATATTTTGTTCTGCATCAAGTAGGTCAGCTCGGCTAGCTGCAACGCTACTAGCATTCCGATTGATGTTGTTATAAGTCTGGAATCCGTTGAACACATTAACCGAGGAGCTAATAGAGTAGCTATTGCTACTAAATACCTGATTGCTAACGGTGCTGTTCGTGAAAGGGTTGACCGAAAGTCCACCACCATTGAGGCCGTAACCACCGTTGGCGTTTACCGTTGGCAGGACGTTATACCGGCTTTGCTGATGCGTGTTTTCATTGGTCTTGACGCTGATCATGCTCTGCTTTAGCTGCACGTTGTTCTCGATCGCATAGTCAACACAGGCCTGCAAAGTCCATTTTTTGCCTGGTGCTAACGGAGCGCTTGTTTGGGCAAAACTATTGGCAGACACAAACATCCCGCCCAAGAGGCATAGGAAAAGAAACGTATTTTTGGCAGGGTTCATATTCGGTACTGGTGAGTAGTATGCGGGAATGGGTTGGGTATTAGGTACAGAATATAGGTTGGTTTGGACTGGGACTATCTTAGGTCGGCAAAGCTGATGACCTCGTGTACCCAGCTCAGGGATTTAAGGTACTGGTTGGTTAAGGGGCGTAGCGGAGTATCCATCTCAATGGTTAGGCAGGCAATGTCATTACGCCCCTTGCGCGAGCATGACATGGTCGCAATATTGCAATCGTCATGGCTTAAGACATTGCTGATGAATGCGATGCTGCCCTTTACATCGTCAGCGGTGATGATAAGGGTATTTAGTCCAGCAGAGAAGTTGGCCGTAAATCCGTTCACCTCCTTAATGTTGACTACCCCACCACCTAGGCTTTCACCCAATACAGTGATGGACCTATTACCATAGCTACACTCGACCAAAATGGTGTTAGGGTGCATTGTGCTAGCATTACCGATTGGCTTAAACTTGTAGTCAATGCCAAGGTCCGTGGCAAGCGTAAGCGCATCCCTTATTCTGAGATCATCGGTGCGGTAGTCCATTAGGCCAGCCATGATAGCGCGGTCCGACCCATGGCCTTCGTAGGTCGTTGCAAACGAGTTGTAAAACGTAATCTCGACCTTATCTGGCGTCTGGCCCAATATGTGGTGCGCCACACGGCCTATCCTGACCACACCACCCGTATGGGAGCTACTAGGTCCGATCATGATGGGGCCTATCATGTCAAAAATGCTGCTTCTTTCGGCCATAGGGCTTAATTTGTGTTTTGCAGTTAGGATTTTTTTCTAATGCGCAGAGTTGTAAGAAGGCGCAATCAACCAAAACACCCTGCTAATTTCTACTTTGTAGTCCTTACTGACGTAGTCCTTAGGGATATGCGGATATATTACATCATAAACGGGCCAATTAGCAAGTACAGTGGCCTTTATAGAACTACCTATGCCACTAATTTTTGATGGACGCGAGACCGACAGCATCACCATTAGTCCTGAGGATAGAGGTTTGCTCTACGGTGATGGGCTATTTGAGTCTATTATCATTACTAAAGAGGACCAACTGGAAGCCGCTATACCATATCATATTCGCCGGCTTCAGCATGGGTCCAATCTCCTGAAATTCGAGCATCCCGAAGGCTTACCCAAGGAAACCGCCGTTCTGACGCAATACCTGCATGATGTAGCCTCGTTCCTCTGTCCAGATGCCCAAGTCGTTCGGCTTCGGCTAAGTGTTTGGAGAAAACCAGGTGGCCTATATTCTCCGTTCACGAATGCAACCCACTCCCTAATCACTGGTACGGATTACCAACCGATTCCGCATAAGGCTGCCTACACTGGTATCGCAACCACCGTAAGGCTAAGCAACCAACCAATTGCAGCCTGCAAAACGGTTAGTGCCCTCGCCTACGTTTTGGCCGCACAAGAGAGGGCCCAAAACAATTGGGATGAAATCCTGATCAGGAACGCTGAAAGTAACCTAGCAGAAGCAGGAAGTGCTAACCTTTTTTTTATTGACCACGATGGGCAAATTATTGGCACACCAGCCAACAATGGTGCCATTGCAGGCGTCATGCAGGCTATGGTTATTGAGCACATGCGTCAAGCTGGCAAACCTGTCCTTTTCAAGAATGTACGGGCGCTTCGTCAGCAGGACTTTATGGGTGCTTTTGTCACCAATGTATCCGGCATAAAATCCTTGACCAACATCGATGGATATAAATTTGCTGACTCCACCGAGGCAGATGCAATAATCCAAACATTACGGGATAAGCTATGCCCCTACCAGCAAGTTTAGTAAGTAAGGTACCCAACTCTTTGATTAGGAACGCTTAAGGTCTATCAGTCAAAGCTATTGACATACTCTAAGAAGTTCTTGACCATCAGCAATGTTTCTTTGGGCCGTTCTAGCATGCCCATGTGGCCAGTATTGCTCAGGACCTGAATCATGCTTTCGTAGGGCAGTCCAAACTGCAACATACTGTTCGTGAACGGGATGGCGGTGTCATTTTTGCCAGCGATCATCAAAACAGGGCAGGTCAATTTCTCAAGCACACGGCTGCGGTCTTTGCGGTCTCGCATCGCTTTGATGACCTCCACGACGGTTTCTTTGCTGGTAGCCTTGCCGATGTCGGTCAAGAATTTGATTTCGTCTTTCAGATCCTTGCGGCGTCCGTCAAAAAACAACGGTGTGAAGAATTGGTCTACAAACTCCTCAAGACCATAGCGCTCGATGAACTCAATGGTTTTATTGCGGGCTTGTTTTTTCTCAAAACTATCGTTCTGGGCAGTTGAGTGGAACAACCCAAGACCACGAAGGCGCTGCGGGAACTTCTCGGCAAAGGCTAAAGCAACATATCCACCCAATGAGTGCCCAATCATGACGGGATGTTCAACACCGATCGTGATCAGAAAATGATACACAGCCTCCGCTAGGTCACCGATTGTGACGGGTGTGTTAAGAGGAGCGTTGGCGCCAAAACCCGGGAGGTCCAGCGCAATGATCCGGAAATGTTGGGATAGCGGACCAACAAAGTCTCGCCATAACTCGCGTGACTCACAAAAACCATGTATCAGGACGACTGGCATTCCCTCGCCTGCTTCTGTATAGGCCAGGGGGAGATTAAATTTGGGTGGTTCTTGGCTCATTTGATTTCGTATTAGATTTGGCCCTATGTTGCACCTGTTCAAACAAAGGACATCTAGAGGCAGTTACTTACCATAAGTGTTATTGGCAGTTCTGGTCAAGAATCCCCCCCTAGAAGCAGCAATTTCTGAAAAAATATCGGCCCACAAAGCCTTTTGCCATTTATGTCTGATAACATTTCCTTGAGCCCATCTCAGCAAACCGGTATACTGTTGGTCAATCTGGGTACACCAGACTCTACATCGGTGTCTGATGTACGCAAATACCTCTTGCAGTTCTTGATGGACTGGCGAGTCATCGATATCCCGGCAATACCACGCTGGATTTTGGTGAACGGTATCATCGGGCCTTTTCGTGCGCCCAAGTCCGCCAAGGTTTATCGAAGCGTCTGGACGCCAGAGGGCTCACCTTTGATGGTCTATACCCAATCCTTCAAGGCCAAACTAGCTACTGCCCTCGGACCAGAATATGTAGTCGAGCTAGGAATGCGGTACCAAAGCCCGAGTACTGAAAGTGCCTTAGAGAAATTCAAAAACAAAGGTTTCGAACGCATCGTCGTTGTGCCTTTGTTCCCACAATATGCGTCTGCATCATCTGGATCTGTCCATGACGAAGTCATGCGTTTGGTCCGGAATTGGCAGATTGTGCCAGAGATCGTAATGTTGCATCAGTTTTTTGCTCAC
>CANHWS010000204.1 GCA_947464365.1 Cytophagaceae bacterium
AGGATATGCTTCTCTTAGCTCCTCGGCTCTTTCGGGATCACATTTGAGATTGACACTTAAGCGTTCAGGTTCGTCAAGCGGTAGCAATGCAAACATCTTGTCTGCGACTTTGAGCACCAATGTACTTGGGCCAAAAGGAAGGCCTTCCGTGGTGGCAGGTTTGGACAGGCAATAGGCTCTGATCGTCTCGTAATTCATAATTGGCAGGATTTTAGAAGGGTTTGGGTCTTTAAATCTGCCAAATAAATGCCGCTTGACCAAGTCTAGCGCATAGCCAACTTGATGATAAACATGATCAAACCGATCAAGAACATCCCCATGCTGATTTTGTTGATGATATGCATCGACCGCAGGTTGAAGTTAGGCTTGGCATTGGGATCTGCTTTGCGGAAAAAATAACCAAAGACAGGACCAAGGTCGATATAATGGCGTAGTGATGGCTTGGTGTCGGACATACGGGTAGTGGGCTTTTCTGAGGTGTTCATCTCGCTAATACAAATATCGGTGATGTAGGCCAGTTCTGCATTGTCCGATGGACATTACCTGTGCGCGCCTACTTAATATAACGGGCTGTTTTGTGGTTTGGTTTAGGAACGCAATGCCAACAATGTACTTGGTCGGTTTCCATGACCAGTTTTTTGATCAAAATTGGGTCCGTCACAGGATATTCTACCCGAATATGCTGCAATGGGCCTAGCATTTGGGCCTTGATCTTGGGTTATCTTTGTGACCTAAACAAGGGGAAGTGGCTAGATGCACTAGTATCCCCATTGAAAAATATACGATTGCGGACCACCATCGCCGCCCCTGCTGATTGCCTTGAATTTTGCCGAACGGTTGCTGTACCAAACCTTGCTGTCGCGCCTCACAAAGCGCCCTGACCTTAAGCAGTTATTTCTGAATACGTTTTGGTTGGCAGGGGATAAGGTAATCCGCTTAGGCATTGGTTTTTTTGTTAGCCTCCAAGTCACCAATTACCTCGGCACTTCGCAATATGGCCTAATGTCGGCCTGTATGTCCTTTGCAGCCTTGTTTTCGCCCCTGACGCACCTTGGCTTAGACTCTATTCTGGTGCGGGAATTGGTCAAAAACCCAGAGCGGCGTAATGTGTTCCTTGGTACTGGCTTCTTGCTTAAACTTGTTGGGAGTTCTATAGCCTTGGTGGCGGGCCTAATCGGTGGATACTTATTGTATGATGGTGATCAGCTTAGTGAGTACCTAGTCTTTTGGCAGCTCTGTAGTTTTCTAGTGCTGTCGTTCGATGTCGTTGATCTGCTATATCAGTCCATGATCAAGAGTAAGTACACGGTCTATGCCAAAAACCTAAGCTTTCTGATTGGGTCTGGGTTGCGTCTTTATTGCCTTTTTCTGGAGTCCCCCTTGATCTGGTTTGCCTTCATCCAGTTTGCGGAGTTTGCGATGGCGATGGTCTTTAGTTTTTTTATCCTGTTGCGGCAGGGGATGTCTCCATTTCACTGGACGTTTGAAAAGGCTTTGGCCAAAAAGCTAGTGGCTGAGAGCTGGGTAGTTGCCATTAGCTCTTTTGTTATTTTGCTCTATATGCGGATTGACCTCGTGATGACCGAAAAGTTGGTTGGCACGGCCGAAGCTGGGATTTACCAAGCCGCAGTAAGGCTGTCTGAGGTGTGGTATTTTATTCCGCTAGCGGTCATTAGCTCTGTCATGCCAACCATTATCAAGGCCTATCAGACAGATGAACCTCTTGCTCATAAGAAGCTCCAACGCCTATTTGACATCCTAACTTGGGTTTCTCTCTCGGTAGGGGTAACCATTCAGTTTACGGCCCATTGGATCATCAAGGTCTATAAACCTGAGTTTGCCGCGGCTGCTGACATCTTGGTGCTGCATATCTGGGCTGGCCTATTCGTCGGCATCGGCACGGCATGTTCGCACTTTTACATCCTGCGTGGGATGAGCAAAATTAACTTTTACCGCACCTTAGCAGGGGCCACCTCCAATATCTTGCTTAACCTCTGGTTGATACCTCGTTTTGGTGGGTGGGGCGCAGCACTTGCTACCCTCATTTCTTATTCGATCTCTGACTACTTTAGCAATCTGTTTATACCACGGACGCGCTATTTGTTCGGGATGTTTTTGCAGGCCTACAACCTGCCAAGGATCATCAGGCAGACCTTAGGCAAGGCTGAGACACCTGCCTAACCATGCCATTAAACTAGTATAGACTACCAATCAACACAACCAAAACCATCATGAAGATCACCAAGCTATTAGTTGCCAACCGTGGCGAAATTGCGCTCCGGATTATGCGCACGGCTAAAGAAATGGGCATCGCTACAGTCGCTGTTTATAGCGATGCTGACCGTCATGCACCACATGTCCGATTTGCAGATGAGGCATATCATTTGGGGCCAGCACCTAGTGCCGAAAGCTACCTCCGGATGGACAAGCTGATCAGCATTGCCAAAAGTTGTGGAGCAACAGCCATCCATCCTGGTTATGGCTTTTTGTCCGAAAACGCTGAGTTCAGCCGTTTGGTCACCGCCTCTGGGTTGATTTTCGTCGGGCCATCCCCACACTCCATTCAGGTGATGGGCTCTAAAATTGCGGCCAAACAGGCGGTGGCTAAGTACAACATCCCGCTTGTGCCCGGTATGGAAACCCCAATTACGGATGTTTCTGTTGCTAAGGTTCGCGCTGCCGAAATTGGCTATCCAGTCCTGATCAAGGCGAGTGCTGGTGGTGGCGGTAAAGGAATGCGGGTTGTGACCTCAGAAGCTGAATTTGACGAGCAAATGACAAGGGCTGTCAACGAGGCGCAAGCATCTTTTGGGGATGCGGCTGTCTTTATCGAGAAGTATATCTCGTCGCCAAAACATATTGAGTTCCAGGTGGTAGGCGACCAGCACGGTAATGTAATCCACCTATTCGAGCGTGAGTGTAGCATCCAGCGTCGGCACCAAAAAGTGGTTGAGGAGGCACCTAGTAGCTGTCTAACCCCAGAGGTGCGTGCGGCCATGGGAGCTGATGCCGTGGGTGTGGCCAAGGCTTGTGGCTATTATGGTGCTGGTACCGTTGAGTTTATTGTGGATGACCAGCTGAACTACTACTTCCTCGAGATGAATACGCGCTTGCAGGTTGAGCACCCAGTGACGGAAGAAATCACAGGTGTTGACTTGGTCAGGATGCAGATCATGGTCGCTGAAGGGCAACCTTTGTCTGTGAAACAAGAGGATCTAGCCATGCGGGGCCATGCGATCGAAATACGGGTTTGTGCTGAAGACCCTGCCAATAACTTCTTGCCAGACATCGGCAGGCTCAATACGTACATCCGTCCTCAAGGCCCTGGCATTCGGGTTGATGATGGGCTGGAGCAAGGCATGGAGATATCAGTCTTCTATGACCCAATGGTTGCCAAATTGATCACATATGCAGCCACACGCCAAGAGGCGATCGACCGTATGCGTAGGGCTATTGCCGAGTACCAAATCACGGGCATCCAGACCACACTTGGCTTCTGCGACTTTGTGATGCAACATGAGGCCTTTGTGTCAGGCAAGTTTGATACCGGCTTTGTGGCCAAGTATTTCAGCCCCGAAGTGCTGGCACCGAAGCCCACAACGGAGCAACAAGAAGCTGCTGCCCTCCTTGCAACCATGTTACAAGATGTCAAAACTGGAGCTGTAACTAAGTCAACTGCCCAGTTTAATGGTGCTAGTAACACTACCTCAGCTTGGAAATTGAGGGCTAAATAGGGTCTCTAGACTTTCCATTTGCCCGTAGATAGACAACCAAAAAGGGGACCATGTGGTCCCCTTTTTGGTTCTGTAAGTCTGATGAGCTGTAGACCTTATTCTTTAACGATCTGGACCTCGTAAGGCTTCAGTGTCAGGGCTGTACCTGTTTTTTGGCCTGTAAGTAGATCCGTGCCAGGATAGGGTAAGGTGATCGATTTGCTTTCGCCAGTGATGTTGACCAAAGCGATAGCCTTGCCGATTTTGCCATTGCGTGGCACGGCTACAACACCAGCATCTCCTTTAACCACAGGGGTGATGCCAGCCTCTTTGGCTGCCTTCAGGACAATTGCCTTTACTGCTTCTTTGCCTGGGTCGGTACCCATCACGATCACTTGGCCTTTACCAACATTGTTCTGTATGATGGCTGGCTGATCCTTCACCATGCAGGACGAATAAGTGGCCAATATGCTTCCAGTTTTGCTACTGAGGGTCATGGCCCAAAGCGCGGCAGGCGCTTCTGGCAGGTTGAGGGTCTCGGCAAACCGAAGGCCAGGTACTGGCTCGGCTGGGCGTGGTTTGGTCCCGATCGGGATCATGGTTTCACCTACGATGCCTGTCCATTGCTCTAGGTCGCCAAGTGCTGCGCTGGTGTTAGCGGCCCACTCGTCATTGCGGTACCCAGTCATCGGGCCCAAAATCAGGGTGCCGCCAGTTGTTACCCAAGCCTTTAGTTTGGCTTTGAGGGTGGCATCTAGGTTCGGCATCAAAGGGATAAACAAGACCTTGTAAGGGGTCAGGTCGGTATTTGGGCTAATGACATCACGGTGCAGATAGGCATTCGCAACTGGTAGGTAGAATCGATAGGTCCAGTCGTTATAATACTTGATGCCGTTGGTGTATTCCTCAATCTCGAGGCCCACTTTGGCTTTATGGTCCCACATGACGGCCACTTTGGCCTTCTCTACTGGCATATACATTAGGTCCTTGCCGACTTTTTGGAGCTCAGCACCAAGGACTTTGAGGTCATTGTAGTTGGCCGAAGGTTTGCCCCATGCCGATAGCACTGCCCCATGCGTCATTTCTTGGCCAGCAGGCTGTTGGCGCCACAGCCAAAACATCGACCCTTGCGCACCTAGGGCATGGTTCATCCACAAGGCGGCACGCATACTACCTTCAGGACTATGCAAAAACCAAGTTTGGCCATTGTTCCCCCCACCGCTGAAGTTAGGAGCTGTCTCGAACAACCAGTGGTAACCTTTGCCATAGCCACGCATCCGGTCATAATTGCTCATGATCAGGTCATAAGCTTCAAAGCTATGGTAGTTGTTGACCGCCATAAAGTCTAGGTCCTTGAACAGACCAGGGTAGTCAACTGATTGGCCTGGCATGCCGTCATGAGTAATAGGGGCATTGCTATACTTACGGATTGCGGCTAGCTGCAGGTCCTGAAAGTGGATGATTTCATCGTTCCAGAACCGTACCCAAGCCATTTCGAGCGATGGATTATGCCATTTTTCGATATCTGGCATCGGAATCTGGTTAAAGTCCTGATAGGCTTGGCTCCAGAGAGCTAGGCTCCAGAGTTTGTTAAGCCGCTCGACAGTGCCAAATTTCTTCTGGAGCCAAGCTTGCCATTTAGTTTTGGTTTCTGGGCCAAAGTCATAAGTAACAGACATCTCATTATCTGTTTGCCAAGCGATGACTCCTGGTTTGCGACCAAACTCAGCTGCCATTTTTTCAGTGATCCTGGCGCACTCACGTTGATAGTCAGCACTTGCGTAGCTGCAGTCACGCCTGAGGCCATGTACCTCTTGCTTTCCGTTGGCCTTGGTGAGCATCATAGATTGATACTTCTGGATCAGCCAAGCGGGTGGGGTGGCTGTTGGCGTGCCCAAAATGACATCAATGCCAGCAGCTTTGAGTTTGTCGATAATCTTGTGCAGCCATTGGAAACTATAGGCTCCTTCAGTTGGCTCCATTGTGCTCCAGCTGAACTCCGCCATCCGCATGACGTTCATGTTCAGCTCCTTCATCCGGATGATGTCCTGATCAATCTGGTTCGGATTGGCTTCTAGGTCCCAAGCTTCGGGATAGTAGGAGGCCCCATAGTAGAACTTGTTGTCGCCGATATAGCCCTCAGGCAATTTGCGGACTGTGTTGGGCTGGGCAAAGGCCGTGGTTGCCAGTAGCAATAGGCCTAGGGTTAGGTGGTGGATGCGCATGGGGGAATTCAGATGGATATTTGTAGTCTAGCTATAATAGTATTGCCACCCACAAAGACCCTTGCAAGGTATAAAAACTAGCGTTTTGGTAGTGCTGGTGCAGCTGGTGGGGTAGGAGGGGCGGCCGCTGGTGTACCACGACCAATGATCTCGGAAGTAGGGACTTCTGGGCCCATGGATAAGTACTTACGTGCTAAGAGCATTCCACTAGGGCGTGCCTCCACTTCTAGCTGGCGGGTGTTGCTGCCAGTAATCCTCATGAAAATACCTGTACCTGGGGCGGCAACATTCTGGACCAAAGTGGCTTGACGGACATTGTGCAAACGTAGGGCAGCAACCGAATCCTTAGTAAAAAGGCCTTGGCGAATGTTCAGCCCAGATAGGTGG
>CANHWS010000205.1 GCA_947464365.1 Cytophagaceae bacterium
GCTGGTAATTGATCTGCCACTTCAAATCCGGTCGGGAGCAAAAGTTGCCCTTTGATGTTTTGCGGTTTGGAGCTTGTCAGCAGATTCCGAACCGTAACTTGAAGCCTAACCACTTTGCCTGCCTCTAGGGCATTGGGGTTAACCGCCTGACCATTTTGGCCGAGTAATTGATAAGTCAACGCAATGCCGTCTGACTGGGCTTTTTCGGTGCCAATGGCTGGGATACCAGTGAGCATGATCTGGGCCGCAATCGCCTTAGTGCCGCTATTGTTGAGCGTCCAAGTCGCAGGGCCATTACCCATCGGCACCGACCAACTAAACGATGGGTCTAGCGATTTTACCGTGCGCTCAGCTGTGTTGATTTTGGTCACGAACTGAAGCGGTTTGGGTGCCCCTTGGCTACGGTTCCAAGCCATGGCCGCCCGGATCAAAAATGCCTCTTGATACCCTTCGAGGTACAGGTCGGCATTCAATAAACTAGCGACATCACGCACAATTGGCATGGCCTCATCTACCTTGCGTTGGCCGAGCAATGCTTCTGCCTCTAGGCTATTGCCCATCAGGCCATCTAGGCCAGCAAAGGCGGGCAAGGCAGACAAGTTGGGCCGCTGCTTCGGATACGTGATTTCATCATACGAGTTTTGCTGGGCCTTGGCCTGATTAGCAACCAAAACCTGCAGAGAAGCACCCAAACGGCTTTGCGGGCCACCTTCTAGCAGTTTGTTAATCTCTGATCCTTCGGCCCCGCCCAAGCAGGCTAACCCTTGATAGATCTGCCTCAAGGCCGCATCGTTGCCATTGCCATAAGTGCCAATCATCCGGAACAATGGCTGCCGAAGTTCGTATTGCAAGTCATTAGCCTCGAAACCCAATTGTTGGGCCTCGTGCAGGAACAGATAGGTCAGAAGTGAAGGCCAAAGTGCGGTATTCCGATCATTAGGATGGTAACAAATCAGGCCGTCATTCTGGGCAAATTTCTGCAGGTAGATGATCGTCGCCCCGATGTTATTGCGCAAGACATTCTGCTTATAAACGTCCTTGATGTGGCCAGCCCGTAGCAACAATGCCTGTGCATAGCCTAAACCTGCAGCCTGGTCTGACAGGCCATGCGGATAAACCGCCACCCGATCATATACCCGATCCCATACCACCCGAGGGCTACTAGAGACCAAAACTTCTGCTTTGGCACCAAGGCCAAGGTTCGGCAGGACGGCTTGTTGCTTTTGCCCCGCCCCAATCACATAGTCAAGCAGTTTGTACTGACTTATATTGGGTTGCCGGACTGGGATTTTGACGGTTGCCAGGCTACGGACACCGGTAGTGGTAACGGTAGCGGTCAGGATACCCATTTGTCCACCCGTGTTGCCCGTCGTGACGGGTATCATAACGACTTGTTCGCCTCTGCCCTTGAGTGGCACCGTCAGGGTGGTGGCTGCTCCTTGTTTGAGGGCCCCAGCCGCAGTGATCGTCACTTGGGCTTTGGTTAAGGATGGGTTTTCGACAAATAGGGTGAGCGGGATCTGGAGCTGCTCGGCTGGGCCAGCGGCTTTAGGGCCGAATAAACTAGCCATTAGATCACTTTTGACCGTCACAAATCCGTCAGCAGAGCCGTAAGCCACACCGTTGCCAGCAACCACCATGACCCTAACTTGGCCAAAGTAGTTCGGGATGTCAATCTTGTGGATGGCATCATCCCCAGACCCTAGTTTAAAAGGCCCAACGAACCGCACCACTGGTTTGAAGCGTTGGTTTTTGAGGGCTGCATCGGCATTCGCAAATTCGTCACCGCCCGCCAGTAGCACATGCTGGAGTTTATCAACCCCTTCGCCAATCATGACGTCCCCATACATATCGTACGTCCTGACACCAAGGCCCGTAGGAGTGAAGAAGCGCTCATGCGGATCAGGCGTCTTGAACCTGGTCATATTCAGCAAACCTTCATCCACAATGGCCAAGGTATAGGTCATTTCTTTGCCGTTTTTCTCGGATACTTTGACCTCTAGTTGCTCCAGCGGTTTGACCTGTTTGGGCAATACCAACTTAGGCTCCAGATGCGAGGCCGGGTCGATCACCTTTAGGTTCACGATGCCATACTTGCGTATCGGTTGCATGTTATCCTTGCTGACGTATGGCCTCAGAGCCGTGACATGGATAAATACATTTGGCGCCCATTCTGGTTTGATGGTTAAAGGAAGGATTGTATGATCATTCTCAGCCAAAGTCCAGCTTTGCTCCAGCACATCCATGCCATTCTCGATCGAGACAAAGAACTTAGTTCCCTTTTCACCAGGCAAGGCGAGGTCCCACTTACCACCCACTTTGACTGCCTCTTGCGGCTTGGCAAGGTCCAGCTCTGTTGGGTTTAGGCTACGCTGATCAGGATTGGCAGGCGATTGACTTTCATACATAAACTCGATCCGGACCTCTTGTTTGGTGGTTGGCTCCTTGATTAACAAAAAGTACTCACTGAGAGACTCTTCGTTAATGATCCCATCAATACTGAAGAGGTTGCCTTTGGCCTTGAGTTCGTATTCGGCTACAAAGCCAGCCAAAGGCTCATTATGATAAGCTACTCCACCGCCATTGTTGACCTCATACCAAACATCCGACTGGCGGCGATAGAGCTGTGCCATGATCTTCTCAGTACGGTCGGTAGCATATTGATTGGTCGGGGTCACCAAAGTCGCCATGATCTTGAATGTAGAAGGCCGGCTTTTGTCATACGAACTATTGCCAATCGCTCTAGCCCCTAGGTAATAAGGCAATACGTGGCAAAAAGCCGTCCTGTTATCCTCGCTAGCCTGTCCACTTTGCTCGGTAACGGTGGTTTTGATTGCCAATTCTAATACACCCTTAAGACTAGGCTGCGGCACATACGTGAACGGAACCGCGGCGGTCCCTTGGGTATTGAGGCTTGTGGATAGAAGCTCGGTTTCTGGACCATTGGCACCGATCCAGCCTAGGGGCTCAAAGCTAAAGTCTTTCAGCTCGGCAGCTGATGGGCTGAAAATCTTGGGTTTGGCAACAGCTGTTACCCGCACCAAGGCATCTGCTGCAGGGGCACCAAACAGAAAGTTGGCCTGGATGTTGGCTACGTTCGGGACCCCAGCTTTTACTGGCTCCTCGACAAAACGGGTGCTGATGTTCATCCGGTTGGCCTCCTTGTTGCCAATCAGGACGGATTTACTGTAGGAAAGGCCGGCATAATAGCCCTTGAGGTAATAGGTGCCAGAGGTCTGGGTGATGGGTGTGGTCAGCTTAAAGGTGTAGAATCCATCCGAACCAAAGGCCTTGACTTTGCGGTCCAGCAGACGACCCTTATCATCATTGATCGTCAGGATGACTGGTTTGGCTTTGGCCTGCAGCTGGGCTGGCTCTTGCACCAGTAAGGTGGCATAGATCGTATCGCCAGGTCGGTACAGGCCACGGTCGGTATAGATCATGGCCTTGATCCCCTCGCCATTAATAGCAGCACCACCTTCGCCACGGACGTCTAGGTGGCTGGTTTCCAGCATATAATCATCCTTGATCGGTAGCCAAGTGACGGATTTTTCCCACCGCCCGACAACAAGTGCAGGCTGCTGAACTCCGTCATAAGTTACTAGCCCATCGCCATCTGTTTTGGTGGTAGAAATGAGCTTTAGCCGACGGTCATAAAAACTAATCTCTGCCCCAGAGGCAGCACCCGGCATCAGCAGCGAAGTGGCCGTGATATGGACCTTGCCCAAAAATCCTTGTTTGGCGATCAGGCCTAGGTTGCTGTTGAGGAGCATCGTCGCTGCGTTGAGACGCTGGTTGTTTGCTTCCTCCCAATAGTAGTTTTCGGTGGCGCCAAACTCATACGGATTGGACCCAACAGAGCCCTTTGTGTTTTCGAGCATAGCATCCTCGACCATCATCTCCCGCCAGTAATGACGGATCATGGCCAGACCATCATCAAAGACCCCAGGAGACTCATCCTCCTGATAACGTGCGTTGGCCCAAACCAGCTCGGTAGCCGGCGTTTGATTTGTACCGATGCGCTCCTCTTCCCGTATCCAGACATGGAATAAATGATCTGGATATTTGGCCGTTACATCCGACAGGTCAAGCTGGTAGGTCGTCTCGTAGCCACCATTGAGGGCCTTAGCACCTGTCAGGTTCAGCAAGCGGCTATGGACAGGTTTGCCGTACTTCCTGATCGGGTCTTGGTATAAACGGTGCCGATCCGATGTGCCATTGTCATAATCACGTTGCATTTCGTGCAGCATAATTTGGTTGATGTCATCTGGGGCAATGGCAGCCACATCTACACGTACCGTCTTGATGCCCATGGAGCTAAAGTTTATAATCGATTTGCCCTCAACTCCGGGGCTGATGTAGCCTGTGTTGACAAGTGACAGCTCGGGCTGCGGGTTCGGAATGTTCATCTGACCTTGATGATAGGCCAAGGCATGGACACCACTGGCAGACAACAAGCCAGGCTCGATGCTGACCTCTGGCACCTCGTTTTGATTCTGGAAAATCGTCAGGGTATTTTCATCCTGCACAACCTGCACTTCTTGCCCATTTCCGACCCGCACTAAAGACTCGAGATCCTGACCAGGCTTGAGGGTTTGGGTATAGTGAAGCCTAATCGCTAACTCTGGTTGACTGATGGGCTCGACACGCCAGATCTGAAAACTACCCGGGGCTGGTAGCGTATAGTCTTTCGAATCCTTATCATCACTACCGATCGATTTGCCATCGGCATTGATAATCAGCTTACCACCATCAGACCGTAAGGCCAGACCACTAGATGTAAAACGGTGATTCAGTCCATCCTCCGAATGCAACCATGTTACATTGACCTTTGTGCCAATGTAATCGAATCCGAAAACTTGCTCAAGGGCAGCAGGCTCTATGTAATCATTGGTCTTGACTAGTCCGACGAATTGGCCTTCGTTGGTACCTGCAGGGGTCAAAACATCCTCTAGGTCATAGTTTAGAGCCAGCTTGCGGGTCTCGAACCCAAACTTGAAGGCCCGTAGGTCCTGATCAGGAATATCATAGAGTTTGCCTAGGTTGAGCTCGGCTTCATAAGTGGTGCCAGCAGGTATTGGCTCCGTCGGGCTGAATGTCAACGTGCGACCATCTCGCCAGGTGAGTTTGCCGGATAATTTGGGTTTGACTTCTAGCAAATTGGCATCGGCTTCCTTGTTCCAGAGGCTGGAGTCGGCAATTTCGTTGGCAAGGGTGATGATGATCGGTTCTTTTCGTTTGATGAGCCCGCCAGTATAGCTGGTCACAAAGGCAGCATAGGCTGGGTTGCGTGTCAGGACGTTGTCAGACTGGGTGTGTCGTTCGGTTTTTGTCGAACAGGCTGACATAGTAATGGCCACAAAAAGCAGGTAGCAGATGTACCGAATAGCAAGGGACATGATGGGGTAGGCAGGTGCTTAGGTTTCCTGACAACAAGGTACGGACAATCAAGCAGATGGGGCTCGCATCTTAAATAATTTTCTGATTTTAGAACACACAAGGATTTGCCATTGGTTGTGGCTATCCCAGAAACCCATATTCTCTGATCTGGACTTCCAATGTTTGGGCCAAATCAGCCAATGTTTGCTGTAGCTCAGCCACTAGATCTAGCCCTATTTGCTGGTCCTTTAGGGCTTGGCTCAACTGATACCAACCGACATCCCAGTTCTGGATTTGGTTGTGTTTAGACCAGATTGATTGAAGCGAAAATAGGTAGGTCTAATTCGGGATGGTGTAGTAGGGGGCTTTATAATACGCCGACCGAATAGCTGCTGTTTGATTGGAACCCGAAAACCTGAACCAAACAGCATAATTAGCTGCAAAGCGCGTGTCTAGCTACTGATTAGGTTACAGGAATTGACCCCGATCAATAAGCCTAAACTTAAAGATCTTGCCACTTGGTTAGTGTTCAGTATTTGTATTTAATTAATTGAGCTTCGCAAATAAACAAAGGGTGGTGTTTTTGCTTTCAATTTTATTCTGATCTGGTACAGAGACTACGCAAATAACGCACTGGTTGCTTCGTCAAGTCCCTTGTCGTGCATCAAGTTCGGCGGATTGGTGTTTCTGACCTCTGTGATGTAATGTTTTTGGTTGGTGCCGTATGCCATACCCTAACGGTGGATATTGTCGTCCAACTATGATTTGGTATCTGTAAGGGCCTCGAGGAATTGCATCGGCCTTTGTGCAAAGTTGATAGGGCTGAGACCCTCACGATTCAACCGCCTATTAAAATCACCAGAGGGACTGGATCAGTTTTGTAGGCAAAACCAAGGTCTTGAGCAGGAAAGGGTAGGCTTGATCAA
>CANHWS010000206.1 GCA_947464365.1 Cytophagaceae bacterium
CAGTGCATCGTTCTGGGCGGACTTGCCATTATTTTCATTACCGTTAGTGCCAGCCCAGTCATCGAGTTTGCTATTGGAAGTAACTTGGTCAATATTACTAACTGTATAGGCCATAGTTTTTGGCGATGACCAAGCTGAGATACCGACCATCAAAAGGCCATAAAGGATCAATAAACCGGCAAAAGCGGGTCGTCTGATGGAGGCAACAGCCACCAAGCCGATCATTACCATCCAGATAACCAGTCCTAAACCATAAAAGCACAGAACCGACGATATCCCGAGTACAAGGGCCAAAGCAAGACGCAAAAGCCTAGCCCTTGTCCAGCCTAAGGCACTACTTTGGCCAAAGCTGACCAAGTAGAGTGTCGCTACCGCGGCATTAATGATGCTAAGTCCGTGCATGGCGGTACCGCTACGGCCATAAAACCCGATGAAGGCATCATCGTACTGGTCATTGCGGTTGAGCTGGCTGCTGAGGAACTCAAACAAACCGATACTGTTGTTGACGACCAACACCGTGGTCAGGATGGGCAACAACCACTGATCAAAACTTGCCAATAAAGTCTGCCACTGAACCCTGATGGACTTGGTATCGTGAACCGCTGTTTGATGTGAACTCTGGCCAACATGGAGGCCAACATGGAGGCCAACATTTGGCAACAACCAGAGGTAAATAAGGCTAAATGCAAGGGTCAGGGAGGTGAAATAATGGGCAGGTAGCCAACCCGTAGTACCGATGGCGGCACCTGTTGATAGCAGTGCTAAGCCGACAAGCAAATACCAAGATTGCCCAAAATGGTGCCTAGTCAACAGTCCTAACCCGAGGGCGACCAAAGGGCACATCCAGATGGCGAGTTGCCTGAAATTGGTTAGTAGGCACAGGATCGTGACCAAAGCCAAAAGCGCGCCTGCTTTTGCCTCTCTGCTATCAACACCACTGTTTGATGGGCCCAAAGGCAATCGCATTAAGATGCTCAGACGTTGGATGGCCGATGTTCTATTGGCGTCTATTTGCGGCATCTCGGTTATACTGGTTCGCTTGGGGTTGGATGTTCGGCATAAGGCTGGTGCTCGATGCTTGATCCGACAGGCCCAAAAATCCAATTGGAGGGCTTAGCCAGATCGGGATGAAGCCCAATAGTTCACAATATTACTACTAAATCAGATTGTTAGTCTATTTGTCCTTTGCATGGCCACCACCATACTTGATTACCGAACTAGTGCATTCGGCCAATATATAGTTGCTAACTATCGGCTTATGTGGTTTATTTTTGCGGGTTAATAACACCCAAATACTAAACCAGGTAGCTCATCGGAGTATTGCTGGCACCAGACCATTGCCCTAATAACCGCAAAAGGCCCCTAAACTGGCCAAATGTCGGCGCTGTAGGCTTGATCTTAGTCCCGAAAGCAACTCTGTCCTACCTAATTTATTGTTAAATCCGACCACTCGTACTTGATAAGAGGCTACTCAAAATACCTGCGAACTGTCCATCTCCTGGGGGATCTTTTGCTCATCAACCTATGTTACTTGCTAGCCTGTAGCAATATAGGTGTGCTGACGTTGCCTTTTTGGCTGCAGGACATCCATTTGGTGTTCTGGATCTACCTCAACGTGGCCTGGTACCTGAGCACGTCGGTTTTGCGGTCTTACGATATTAGCCGCACGGCCAAGACAAGCACCATCCTGAAGGAGCTGCTGTCTGCCATCCTTGCCCACATCTGTACCATTGCCCTCTTCGTAGTCCTGACGGAGTACTATCAGCTGACGCGAAGCCTGTTGCTGCACTTTTTTGGCTATGCAGCCATGGCGTTATTGTTGTGGCGCTTTTCGACTACAGTAGCCCTCCGGATCTTCCGACGCTCTGGCTATAACTACCGTAATGTGGTCATCCTGGGGTATAACCGTAGGGCGCAGGAGCTAAAGCAGTTCTTCGAATCTTATCCTGAATATGGCTACCGTTTCGTGGGTTTCTTTGACAACCTCAAGGCCCACAAAAAATCAGCAGATGGACAATTGCAAGAGGTCCCGCTACTAGGCTCCTTGGATGAGGTGGAGCGCTACATCACGCTCAACCAAATTGATGAAGTCTATTATGCCAACCCTGAGGCTTCGGACAATCCTTACCTGCGCAACCTAGTCAACTTTGCGGACCAACTTGCAGTCAAGGTTAAGCTGGTGCCAGACCTAAGCGGATTCATGACGCAGGAAATCAAGGTGGATTTTTATCACCACCTACCGATCATTGCTTTTAGGAAAGAGCCGCTGGAGTACCTACATAATCAATGGCTTAAACGGGGTTTTGATATTGTATTTAGTGCTTTGGTTACGGTTTTTATCCTGTCTTGGCTGATCCCGATCCTGGGGCTGATCATTAAACTAGATAGCTCAGGGCCGATTTTCTTCCGCCAACGGCGTACCGGCAAAGACAATCAAGATTTTTGGTGCCTCAAGTTCCGGACAATGTACAGCAACAAGGAGTCTGATAACTTACAGGCCGTCAAAGGCGACAAACGGATCACGAAGCTGGGGGCCTTTTTGCGTAAGTCTAACCTCGACGAGCTGCCCCAGTTCCTGAACGTCTTGATGGGCGACATGAGTGTGGTCGGTCCGCGTCCCCACATGCTGAGCCATACCGAAGCATTTGGCCAATCGGTCGAGAACTACATGGTCCGCCACCTGATCAAACCAGGTATCACAGGGCTAGCACAGGCCAAAGGCTACCGCGGCGAGACCCAAACCCTTTGGGACATCAAGAGCCGGGTTCGGGTTGACATCTTTTACATCGAGCATTGGTCTTTCTACCTAGACCTAAAGGTGATGGCCCTCACCATCCTACAAATGCTGAAGGGCGACGAAAAGGCCTATTAATATTTGTGGCTGGTTTATTGCCTGATGTTTTCGCCATAGATCTTTGGCCAGGATGGTGATAGATCATTGAATTGAATCCCTACCCCACAGCAATATGTCCGATACCACAGCTTCTAACAGCTCCATACCAGCCACACAGTTGGTGCCCTATATGGCACTTGCTGCATTTGCCGAGCAGGTATTCTTGGCAGCAGGAAGCACAGCGGCTTATGCCCGTATCACGGTCCGGAACCTATTATTGGCAGACTTGCGTGGGGTGGACTCGCACGGGGTGGCCCGGTTAAGTGGCTACTTGCGCCTAGTTGAAGCAGGACGCATCGACCTCAGAACAGCAGGTGGTCCCATCCACCAGACACCAAGCACGACCACTTGGGATGGGCAGCGAGGTATGGGCCATGTCGTCGCCCAAAAGGCGATGGAACATGCCATCAACTTGGCGGACACAGCAGGCACAGGCTGGGTAGCAGTCAAGAATAGTAACCACTATGGCCTCGCTGGCACCTATGCGATGATGGCGGCCAAACGTGGCATGATCGGCATCAGCCTTACCAATGCCTCGCCCTTAGTGGCACCAACCTACGGCCTAGATCGGATGCTGGGTACCAACCCCATTGCTGTCGCGATCCCGACCATGACCCAGCCAACCTTTGTGCTGGACATGGCCACCACAACAGCTGCCAATGGCAAGCTAGAGGTCTTGCAACGCAAAGGCCTACCTACCCCAGAGGGTTGGATACAGGACGCAGAAGGGCAGATCACGACTGATGCAAGTGGGGTACAACAAGGGGGGGCTTTGCGGCCACTAGGGGGCAACCCAGCAGGTGCCAGCCACAAAGGCTACGGCCTTGGCTCGGTGGTGGACATCCTGAGTGGGGTGCTTTCGGGTGCCGGCTATGGGCCATGGGTGCCACCATTTGTTTCGTTTTTGCCATTGCCGGCCCTGCCCGTTGGCCAAGGATTGGGCCACTTTTTGGGGGCTATGCGGGTAGATGCTTTTATGCCTCAGTCCGAGTTTTTGTCCCGGATGGACCACTGGATTAGCAGTATGCGTGGTACTAAAGCCATTGATGGGCACAAGGTCATGATCCCTGGTGATCAGGAGAGGATCTGCCATGATCAGCGTATGAAAGAGGGTATTCCGCTGCTACCTGCGGTCGTTGAAGATCTACGGAAGATTGGCGCTCAGTTTGGGGTTAGTACTGGGTTCTAGTTCATGACTAGGTTGGCCAGACAAGGTCTGCAATCAGGATGGCCGTTTTGTATAGGTAGCCCTTCTGCCAGCTGGACCAAAGCAGCCCAGGGGTCGTGACCAGATAGCTCAAGCGCCAAAAGTGCACCACAGTCACCACCGCCACCACTACGTATGTTACCCACGCCTTACCGTGCCATGGTAGGCGGATTGGGCGGTTTTGGATATATTCTACCACCAGCCACACCAAAGCCATAACGCCAAATCCGTATGCAATGATGCCTAAGGGATGATGCTCAAGGCTATGCCTCAGGTCCTGATGGGTCAAAAAGCACCATGATTTAAGCATGCCACAGCCTGGGCAGGGCATTCCGGTCATGAGTTTGACAGGGCACCAGCTTTGTTTCTCCTCAATGTCAGGCGAAAGCGCCAACATAAAGTAGGGCAATATCAAAGCGGCTAGGGTAACGGCAATCGCCCCTAGCCGCACTTGACGGAAAGGCCATTGGTGGACCTTAAGGCCGATCATAGATTTCGTTAATGTGCCCTTGCAGAATCATGGCTGATACCATCGGGAAAAAGAATCCCAAGATCAGCAACAAGACACCTTTGTCCTCGAGATGCGGATTACCGATACGACGGCCAATCTCTGGCAAGGCCTGCCCTGCCACATAGTAGTAGTACAGGTTAAGTGGCCCACAGCAGCCCGACAAGATCGCTACTGGCTCGGACAGCACCTCCCGCTCCATTACGGCATTGATGACCTTGGCCATCTTGATGTTCCAGTAGATGAGGTAGAGGCCGCAGGTAATGAAGCCCAGGACTAGCACCAAGACAGGATCGTTGCGGAAGTAAGGTATCGGTTTCATGGGGTAAGGCTCAGCAGGGTATATGTGGGGGTTAGAGGCTGAATCAGGAACAAGATAGGAAGTGAGTTGGGGATTTCCTAGTGGGTGGGATATCCCGTTTATAGAATGTCGGTACAAGTTATCCGATTTGAGCTTTGGGGCAAACCGTATAACGCTATCGTCATCTGACCTAGTAGCATAAAATTATGGCCAACTATCAGTCCCTCCGGATATTCATATTACCTTTAGCTATCTCAAAAATCAATAAAAAAACCAGCAAGATGGCGTCCAAGAACCAACACGAAATACAAGCCCTATTGGATGAGTCTCGTGGCCAGCTACTTGACTTTTCGTCCCGAAATCGACTGATTTCTTTGCCGTTAGGCTCCAAAAATGCCAAAATCGTACAGGTTTATGACGAGGTTGGGCCCCTAGTTTTTAAAACGCTGGTTGTTGAAAAAAAGCAGATGACCTTCGTGCATGGCCAACTCTTGGGTGAGACCAATGTTGATGCCGATTATGAAGATGATGAGAACTTAGTTGGTTTGCCCCAACCAGACGAAGAAAAGGATAATACAGGCAGCTATAAACGACATACCGACACCAAGTTACAGACAAAATTATCATCTGAAAAGCTGCAACGACGCCTGTTTGACCTCCATTACGAAGCACTTTCTCTGATTGAGGAACAAGGCGTTAACGTCCTTTATCTCTCGATTGGGGTGCTCAATTGGGTCGAGACCACTGGCGACAAAAAGACTAGGTCTGCACCTTTGGTCTTGGTCCCAGTAGATCTGAGCCGCAAAAACTCGGGAGACAAATTTACCCTCAGGTATCGGGAAGAGGAAATCACGGACAACCTTTGTCTGATCGAAAAGATGAAGAAAGAATTCAACCTCACGCTGCCTTCCTTGGTGGTGAGCGAGGAGGATGATAGTCTGAATCTTGAAAAGTACTTTCTGTCGTGCAAACAAAGTATCTCTGACAAAACAGGATGGTCAGTAGATGCAAATGTGATTTGTCTAGGCTTCTTTTCGTTCAGCAAGTTCTTGATGTACAAAGACCTTGACGCCAATAACTGGAAGGACAATAACCTACTCGATAAGCCCCTGATTCGGCAACTGATAGGTGCTGAAGAGGGTATAGAATTGAATGCCAGCACTGACCAACAGAATTGGAGCGACATCATCGATTTAGATCAAGTTATCCCTGCAGATCAGCTCGACCATGTGGTGGATGCAGACAGCAGCCAGACGATCGCCGTCCAGATGGTGCGCGAGGGTCGTAACTTGGTAATCCAAGGCCCCCCTGGCACTGGCAAAAGCCAGACGATCACCAACATCATAGCAA
>CANHWS010000207.1 GCA_947464365.1 Cytophagaceae bacterium
GTAGCAGAGGCAGTGCCTTGTCTTAGGGCCTATACTGGTCCGCCGTCGGTGTCGAGGGTCGGGTCATATTCCACCCAGCCGAACATATAGAGGTACAGGACCTGCGACGACCGCTGGATCGGAACAGCCAAGATCACGATAGCGGGCAGAACGATACTTAGGTACACAGTCAGTGATGGGTCACCCATCAGGACATTGGTACCGACAAACATGGTGCCGATCAGCGCAACCATCAAGGCATAAGACACATACCGCGCCCCGATGAAAAAGGCAGGCTCCAGCTCGAACCTCAGGTTGCAATGCTCACAATTGGTTCGTTGCACATGGAACCTACTAGACAACCAGCTATTGTATTGGAACAGGTGCCCCCTGCGACAGCGCGGGCAGCAGCCACCTGTTATGGCTTGGAAAAGAGTGGTTTTAGGCATGAGCTTCGTCGTTTTAGTGGCGTGGCGCAAAGGTAAGGTATCGGTGGGTGTTTTGTCCTTGGGGGGTGAAAAGGGGCTAACACCTAAGAGTGAAAGCCATAAAACGCCTGAACAGGGCGAAGCCTAACTAATAAGCCCAGAAAAATGGGCTTCCCAATGCGGTATGGGTGTTGCTAAATTGTCTGACTTTTAGCAGAAATAATCCACCGTTATTTCTTTCATAATTCAATCAGACACTTATTTTTGCCGATGTACCTGAATCAATCAAACAACATGCAGCGTTACCTATATCTTTTCATTTTGGCACTGCTGAGCACTCTTTGCGTTGCAATTTGCTACAGCCCTGCAATTGGATCCCACGTTGGATCAACCAATGGCAAGATCATAAACACAGTCACTGACGGTTCGCTTAAAAACCATCTGCGTGTTGGCAAGAACCCAAGCACTGAGGCCACTCCAGATCACAACAGCAGCTCCAACCTTACCAGCCACACAGTTGCTGCAAAATCAGCAAATGTGACCGTTTTCATCTGGAACGGGACAGGGGACCACGATAACCCTAACTTCTGGTCTGGAAATTCGGTCCCAAGCGACAATCCAGATAGCATAGTCATTGCAAGCGGAACCTGTCGATTTGATGGGGATTTCCAATTAAGGAATATTCGGATTGAGGCTGGTGCAAGCCTAATTGTAACCGGTGTTTTGTTTGGAGGCAACAACTTGAATGTATCCGGCAATCTGAGCGCCATGGAGCTAAATCCTGGTACTGCTACCGTCAATATGTTTGGAGGCGGTACAATCAGCTGCTCAACTTTTGTAAAAAACAGAGGAGGAGACATCACAATCAATAACACCAAGTTTGTGGTTAATATGCTGGACCTAGGCCCAGATGTTTCCCTCATCGGACCTAATGCTCGCCTCCGAATCCAGTACAATCCTGGCGGTAGCCATGGCATCAACTTCAGAGGTGGAACCATCATCCAACAAACTGACGAACAGTTTGAAATCGAAGCATATTTTGATCCATCTAGCACTACAGCCAATGGCGGGGCATGGTTTAATGTAGGTCCACCAATCCAGAACTACAACGTCAATGAGCTGTCCAACAACAACCCTTTTGCCGCAGGTACATACAATAGTGGGGTCGCGACAAATTCGTCCCTTTACCTCTATGACCCAACTAACAACACTTGGCCAACCAATTTAGGTTATGTCAAGGCGCCAAACGCCAACTATCGGTTGGCTGCCTCAGAGGGGACACGCGTATGGCTTCGCACTGCAAAACTCAACCAAGGAGCACTTGTCTTCAGCGGAAGGCCGTTCCTAGAAGACCAAACCTTTAACCTTAGCTACTGCCCTAGTGGGTGCACTTATGGTAGCCCTAATGGTTACAACCTGATAAAAAACCCATTCCCTGCAGTACTTGACTGGGCTAGCGCAGATATTATCCGCACAAACATGGATGATGCCATCTGGATCTGGCGTAGTGACCTAGGGCAGTTTGCTTCATTTGTTGGCGGGGTCGGCATTAATGGTGGCAGAGAAACAGTTGCCATTGGTCAGTCCTTTTTTGTCCGCGCAAATGGTTCTGGAGCAGATGTTTTCCTGCCCACCTCTTCTTTATGGGTTGACAGAATAGCTGCACCATTCCGTATGGGTGCGATTGATAACCTAATCAAACTCAAGGTTATGTCCGGAACTTCGGCCATCGACGAGGCTGCTATTCGTTTCCTAAACACTGCCACATCGGGGTATGATGCTCAATATGATGCCGCAGACATGGCTGGCAATAATACTGGCATATCATCTCTACTTCCTGATGGCACCCCAATGGGCATCAATGTACTACCACTGCTACGCCAGACAAGTATCCCATTGTCCTTTACTCGCATCCAATCAGGACAGACATTAACCGTTAGTTTGGCAGGTATCGCAGTAAATACACAATTGTGGTTAAACCATCCATCATTCACAAGCCCAATACCCGTAACTGATGGCCTCAGCTTGCCCTTAACTGCTTCTTTAGCATCTGGTCTTGAATTGATTGCGGCACCAGGGCAGGTAACCAACCTACTGAAATTGGTTACTCCAAGGCTCACCCTCCATCCCAACCCCGCCTCCACCACCCTCCAACTTGAGCTAAGCACTGGTACAATCAAGGGGGTAACCATTCTGGATCAATTGGGCCGCACCGTACTATCCAACACCATCCCGAATGGCGACAACTTGGACATCAGTAGCCTAGCGGCAGGGTGCTATTTCGTACGTGTTACAACTGACCAGGGAGTCATGAGCCAGCGATTGGCCGTGGTGCGGTAGTGCTTATTAGTCTTTATTAACAAGCCCACGCTATACTTATAAGATGGTATAGGGTGGGCATTTGTTATTTAATAGGCAAACCGAAAGTATCCTAGCCCCACCCCATCCAACAACATCCCCAAAAAAGGCAATTTCATCACAACCACTTTGATCCCACCAACCGCCGTCTTATGTTTGTTGGACTGATGCAATTAGCATCTCCGCTCAGCCGATGGATTTTAATGCTACTCCACTCCTATACACCACAAAAAGCCGTAGCTGGGCACTGGTGCTGGCTCTTTTTTGCCTGCACTTGTTTAGCCCTACTGGGTTACAGGCTGCGAATAATCACTTGGCAAGGTGGTCAGGGCAAACGTCCAAAAACCAAACCCCTAAAACACTGGGTGAGCCAAAACTAGCGGAAAAGGCACTCAACGAAGCGGCCAAAGGCAACCTACTTTTTGTCGAAAACAAAGGCCAGGTCATTGACCAAAAGGGCAAATCACATCCCGAAATCCTGTTTACGGCCACTAGCAACGGTGCCAAAATCTACGTCACCAACAACAGCATCCATTACGTCTTCAGCAAGATAACGTACAAGGACCAAGGTAGCACCTCAGCCAAATTTGAGCACCATGACCCGCTAGAGCGCGAGGTTGCCAATGTCTCCACCCATCGGATGACCGTCAGCCTTGTTGGGGCCAACCCACATGCTTCGCTAGAGACAAACACCAGCAACCCCTACTTCGAAAACTACTACCTCGCCCATTGCCCCTCAGGCATTACCGCCTATAGTTATGAACGCCTCACAATTAAGGGCGTTTACTCTGGCGTGGACTGGGTTATCTATAGTAATGGTCATGGCCTGAAATACGACTTCGTCCTAAGCCGTGCGAACTTAGCAAACCAAATCAAACTCAACGTAGCAGGTGCCGAGTCACAAATCACCAACAAAGGCGAGCTTAAACTCAATACCTCCTTAGGCAGTGTTACAGAGGAAGCCCCCGTTAGTTTCCAAAAAGGGCGTATGCTCAAGACCAATTTTAAGCAAACAAGCCCCAATACCTTTGGTTTTGAAGTCAACGGGGCCGAACCCAACCAATCACTAACGATAGACCCCAGCGTAATTTGGAGCACTTATTATGGCGGCGGTGGTGATGACCGTGGTGCCTCCTGCGCTGTTGATAAGCATGATAATGTCTTTGTGACGGGCCTAACAAACTCAACCGACTTTCCTATCCTAAATGGCTTCCAAAGCACCCATGGAACAGGAAGTGTTGCCTTTAACGCATTTGTCGTGAAAATCGATAGCAGTGGCCAACGCGCTTGGGCAAGCTATTTCGGCGGAAGTGTCCGTGAGGTAGGCAGATCAGTTGCAATCGATTCTTTAGGAAATGTGCTGGTTGTCGGCAACACCAACTCGTCGGATATGCCAATTGCATTTGCCTCCCAAACATCCCTAAGAGGAAATATGGATGCTTTCTTGGCAAAATTTACTAATAGCGGTACACGTCTTTGGTCCACTTTTTTCGGAGGAAGCCAAGAAGACGAAGTTGGCTCCTGTGCCATTGATTCAGCCGGCAATATCTATCTAATAGGCAGGACAATATCCACGAATTTACAATTTGGTTCAGTTTCCCAACCCAATTATGGCGGGAACGGGGACGCTTACATCGCCAAGTTCACCGGGAACGGCAACCGTATCTGGACCACCTATCTTGGAGGTAATGATAATGACCAGGCCATGTCTTGCGGTACAGATAAGATTGGTAACCTATACGTTGCCGGTGTGACCAGTTCTGCCAATTTCCCGGTTTCAGCAGGGGCTATTCAGACAACCATTGGAGGAGCCGGATATGATGCATTTGCCGCCAAGTTTAACACCAATGGCCAAAGATTGTGGTCAACATATTATGGTGGATCTGGTTACGAAATCGGAAACACCTGCGCCGTAACCCCTAGTGGTGATTTTTGTTTGGTAGGATATACTGACTCCAGAAACTTGGCAGTGCAGAAGGCATGGCAACCAATTTATGCTGGTGGTACACTAGATGCGTTTATCGTTAGGTTTGACCCCAATGGTAACCGGAAATGGGCTACTTTTTATGGTGGTACTGATCGCGATTTCGGCTTTGGTTGTGCCATTGACAAATCCGAAAACCTAACCATTATCGGTTTTACCGTTTCAACTGATTTACCGATTGACTCTAGCTTCCAGCCTGGAGGAAATGCAGGCGGAAGTTTGGATGGGTATTTGGCCAAATTTGATCCTGATGGTAATCAGTTCTGGGGTTCTTATTACGGCGGATCTGAAGAAGACAACATGGTCCAATGTACCATGAACGACAAGAATCAACTATATGTGACTGGCTCAACATCCTCAACGAACTTTAGGACGCTGAACGGATTTCGGAACAGTAATGGAGGCGGAAATTATGATGCAATAATTTACAAACTTGATTCTAGCAATTGCTCAACACCTATCATCCAGACAATTGGGTCAACAACTATCTGTAGCGGGGCATCCGTTACCATGGTAGCACATGGCGGAAAAGGCCTAAAGTACCAATGGAACACCGGCGATAGCACCAGATCAATCACTGTGACTAGGGCAGGTAATTATTCGGTTAGATCGATTGGTCGTACTTGCACCTCGTCTTATTCTTTATCTAAGCGAGTTGACACCATACCATCACCATCCACCCCCACTATTGCAGCATCTGGCGCCACAACCTTCTGCGCTGGCGGAGCTGTAACCCTTACAGCCCCGGCAGGACTACGCTACCGTTGGTCTAATAACGATACAACAAGATCCATCCTCGTCACCTCTACAGGCAGCTATAATGTGCGGACGATCAATACCAACGGGTGTCCGAGCGACACCAGTGCTCCAACCGTCATTACAGTCAATCCTTTGCCTAGTATGCCTAGTATCACTCGGTTGGCAGATACCCTGAGCATCATTGCCCTACCTGGTACTATCATCACATGGCTGCTGAACGGCAACCCAATCCCAGGAGGTGCTACTAGGCTTACCATTTCGCAGACCGGCAACTATACTGTCCGGGTCGCTACACCAGAAGGCTGTGCAGATACTTCTGCAGTGCTTTCGGTGCTGACAAATTTGAAAGCCAACCTTGGTCAGCACTTGGCCATCTATCCCAACCCCACCACAGGTATCGTCAAGATTGATTGGGGCCAAAGCCAACCAATTGAACTACAAATCAGCAATACCTTAGGTCAGTTGGTGCAATCTATCACCCTCCCGCCAAACACAAACGAGCTCAATGTCTCCAACCTTGCCAAAGGCGTCTATATGGTACAAGCCCCTGGATTTGGTGTTACCAAGTTGGTGAAGGAGTAAGCCAACTATAACATACCGCATAATCAAAAAGGGAGCCATGGGCTCCCTTTTTGATTGGATTGAATAATGCCTAAGATGGCCTAATAAAAAGCTAAACCTAGTGGGCAACCTACCACGTCACCGGAGCCTTTGCCAAAAAGCCAGCAATACCCCGCTGACA
>CANHWS010000208.1 GCA_947464365.1 Cytophagaceae bacterium
AAGGTCTAGGCTCAGGAGCAGACCAAAAAGGCCAATCAAGGTGCTGTAAGTAAGGCGTTGGGCGATGGTCATCAACTGATTTTTTGTTTTGGTGCCGGGTTATTCGGACTGATGTGCCGAGGTGAAGGGTAGTGGTATTAGGCTACCCTAGTGGGCATTACTAATGGCCTGACAAAGGTAAATCTGGATCAGGAACTCAAGGTTGCAAATATCAGTCTTCTGATCCTAATCCTACGTTAAAGTCAGCTTGTTACTTGTAGCCTTGGGTGGGCAAACCTATAACAGGAATTGTGCCAATATGCTGATCGCCCTTTAGCGGATCAGGGTAACCATCTGGGTTTGCGAGATGGCTTTGCCGAACTCGTCCTTACCCGTCACGATCGCAACATAAACATCAATGGGCGCACGGCTGCCACTGACCGACCCATCCCATCCCAAGCTTGGGTCCGTTCCTTCGTACACCACCAACCCCCAGCGGTTCATGATCCTGATCGAGAACTCGGACATAAACTGCGCCTGGACCAAATAGATGTCATTGATTTTGTCATCATTTGGCGAGAAGGCGTTCGGCATCAGGATCCCCGATACTTGGCGCACCTCGTCTATGTTGCTGTAGGCTGTATCCACAATATTGGTGTCTGGCACAACCTTGATCCGGAACCGCAGCAGTTGGCTACTCTCGATCCGCTCCCGAAGTTCGTACACGTTAGTATCACTAGGCAAGGCATAGGTCTTGACCACATCATCAGTCATCTTGTCAAGCAACTGAAGCTCATAGCGTTGTGGGGCCTTAGGCCAGCCTAGGTACTCCGACCACTTGATAAAGGTAAAGGCTGGGTTGACGCCCGTAGCGGTCAGCACAGTGCCAGCCACACGGTTGCTTTCGGCCGACACATTACCACATGAGTCCGCATACTGGAGGGTATAGAAGTGACGCCGAAGCGTGGTTTCGTTCAGCTCGTCAAAGTAAGTCAGGCGACTAGTGGTATCAGTGCGTGAGGCCACAGAATTGGCATTCAGATAACGCCGGATGGTGTAGTATTTAACGGCAAAGTTGGTAGGCGGACGCCAAGTTAGGCGCGACAACATACCGATCTTGGTCACAGTCAGGGTCTGCAGCCGTGGCGGGATCTTGGCACTGCGGCCCAAGGTGCAAGCCCGCAAGGACGTGATCCGGAGCTGCGTCGATTGGCCAGATCCATACGGATAGCTGTAGCCATAGGTCAGCGCATAACAGAACTGTTTCTTGCAGGTGATGGCCGAGTCGCGCAAGGCAAGCCCCGCCACCAAGGACCCTGTCGGCATCGTGGTACGCAGCAATGCCACTTGGTTTTTGGTTAGGACTACCTCCACTGGGCGGCTCGCAACAGTCTGGGGCGTGCTGCTGGCACCATATTGCAGCTGGATGTACTCGTTCTGGCTATTGGTCCGGACAAATGACATACAAAACGGGATCACCGCGATAGTCGTGCCACACTCGTCTTGGCAGGTTAGGCGGAAACACCTGGTGCCAGAGGGCACATTCGTGATCCGGATATTGTTTGAGTCTATGGAACTGAAGGGATGTGCCTGATAGGTCGTGCCCACCCAGATGTCCAGTTTGTACACATAGCCGATCCTGCTCCGGAGCCGGACGTCAATTTCGGTTTGCCCACGCTGATTGACGATCACAGAGTCAGGTCCTAAAAGGGCCGACCTCAGCGGAACAGTCAGGGTAGTGTCCTGCCCACAGTTATAGAGGCTCCGGACATTGATGCGCGCAGGGTTAGCTGCCAAGCCGTTGTACCGATGGGATAGGCTCGCAACCGAGGCCATGCTGTTGGCAGTAGTATCCTGCTTGCCATCACCATAACTGACGATAAAACGCTCGCCTTCTATCTTCGGGATCTGGACCTGCACCAAGAAGTTGTCACAAGCCCGGACGCTAGGCACAGGTTTGCGAGGCTGCAGGATGTAGATTGTCCTGTAGGTATAGAGATTGGTACCACCCACCAAGATGCCCTGCCCAAGGCGGTATTTGCCTGGCTGGGTATAACGGATGGTATCGACCCCTGGCCGTCCGTTGATGATGAAACGCTGGTTGCTACTGTCAGGGATATAATAGACATTGGTCCCGACAACACAGTTCCGGACCGTGATCTTGCCTGGGGCGCACTGTGCCTCCGAACCTACGATACTGAAACAGGGGACTTGTGCCAAGCTAGACCCTAGTGTGCCCATAACCATGAGGCACATGATCATCACCTTAAATACCCACGAGGCCGTTTTTGCCCCGCCCCGACCGATATGGCGAAGACTGGATTGGGGCAAATGCTCCCGCTGGTCCTGACATCGTCGGTTGCTAGGGCCGGGCAATTGCCACTGTGATGGTTTCGTTTCTGCTGGAGACATAGCTAGGAGGGCTTTCTGGCCAACAGTTGACCGCTATGGGCAGTCAGGCAGGGTCATCGGGCCGAAGTAATACGGTTGGTCACCTTTGGGTTAAGAACCATTATCCTGTCGTAAAATTGTACAGACTAGGCCTCAAATGCAAGACCCGTCATCAAGATCCCCACCAATGCTGGGTCTAGGCCAATCCCATTGTTGGCGCATCTGGTACAACACCTGGAGTTAGGATGGGCCTAAAAAGCACGCAGCCTCGGTTGAGGGCCAAGGCTGGGTGATCGTCGGATAAGCTAGTGCTAGTCCCATTTGTGTAAATCTGGTATAACCAAGGGTATCTAGACCGTCAGGTTCCAGCCGTGTTCGTCAGCGATGCGGCCGTACTTCAGGTCGTCCATATACTTACGGACTTTGGAGCTGAACTCACGGGTTTCGATGGCTGGGAGTTCGTGGTCATTGCCGTCACAGCTGATGACCTGAATGGCGGCGATGGTGGCGGCGGTGCCAGCACCAAAGGCCTCTTGCAGGCGCCCTGTTTGGTTAGCCTCGATGACCTCCGTGACAGACACACGACGCTCCTCGACCTGCATACCCCAATGGCGTGCAATCTTGAGGATGCTGTCACGCGTAATACCGCTCAGGACCGAGGTGCCAAGCTGTGGGGTCACTAGTTTGCCGTCGATCACGAACATGACGTTCATCGTGCCGCTTTCTTCGATGTACTCATGCTGGACATGGTCCGTCCAGAGCAACTGGTGATACCCTTCTTGCTGGGCTAGTTTGCTCGGCAGCATGGCACCAGCATAATTGCCAGCACACTTAGCGAAGCCAGTGCCACCTTCGGCAGCACGGGTATAATGGCGCTCGACCTTAACCTTGACAGGCTCCGAATAATAGGCCCCAACTGGGCAACAGAAGATCACAAAACGATAGGTCTCGGACGGACGCACACCGACAAAACTATCTGTGGCGTACATAAACGGACGGATGTACAACGAGCTACCATCGGCCCCAGGCACCCAAGCCCGGTCCATATCCACCAAGACACGCAGTGCGTTGATGAACATCTCTTCAGTTACCGTAGGCATACACATCCTGAGGGCACTCTCGTTAAAGCGCGAAAAATTTTCGTGGGGGCGGAAAATGTTAACCTCACCTTCAGCAGACCGATAGGCTTTTAGCCCTTCGAAGATCGCCTGGCCATAGTGCAAAGAGCTCATGGCTGGCATCATCTCCAATGGTCCGTATGGCACGATCCTGAGGTCTTGCCATTGGCCATCATAATAGTCTGCCACAACCATGTGGTCGGCAAAATGCTGGCCGAACTTCAGGTGGTCGAAGTCAACTTCGTTGATCCGGGAAACGGGGGCAGCATTGATAGGGAAGGTAGTAGAGGCGACTGATAGACTCATGGCTGGCTTGTAAGGCGTTTGTCTGACTGAAGTTTGGTGTATGCCAACGTGCTGCCGCCTGCGCCCTGATCATACCCAAACCCAAATGGGTCTGTGGGCATTGTCATAAGCCTGCCGAACGACAAGTTGGCAAGACAAAGATTGCCTTTTTGTTCCAGATTGTTGCTGCCAACTGCGCTTATTGACCCCAATGGTAGACAAATCGACCTTCAATCGACCCAAAGGGGCCCTGGCATTGGCCGCGAGGCCTATTTTGGGCTTATTCCCAGAGGCGATAGTGCTCTAGGCTAACCGACTGGCGGAAAAACAACTCGGTGCTAGCCACAAAGCTGTCCGTATAGTCACTGACGTAGAAATGATGTTTGGGTCTGGTGCGCTGATCGCCTTCGGGCATAACTTGGTTTAGCAAATTATGAGCCCCTAGCAAGGACTTCATGGCCTCAGCGACGATCATACTACTATCAATCACAGCTACGGACTGGCCTTTGCGGGCATAATAGTCCTGTATCTGGGGCAAGATTAGCGGATAATGTGTACAGCCCAAAATCAGCGCCTTAATCCCTTGCAACGATGGATGGTCTAGGTAGTTGTCGATGATCGTTTGGCTGATTTTGTTGTTATAGAATCCTTCCTCGATCATCGGGGCTAATAGTGGTGTTGCGACTTCAGCAAGTTGCACGCCAGCCCCTGCCAGCAGCACTTTGTCCTGATAGACATGGCTACCCACGGTCTTCTTGGTCCCGATCAGGCCTACGGACTGTCCCGCAAAAGCCGTTGTGATGTAGGCCACAACAGGGTCGATGACGTTCAGGACCTGGGCACGAGTACCGACGTATGCCTTCACTAAATCAAAAGCCGCTGCCGAGGCCGAGTTGCACGCAATCAGGATGGTTTTGACATTCTGACGTAACAATACATCACAGATTTTGACGCTATAGGCCTGGATGGCAGCCGTGCTCTTGTCGCCGTATGGCAGGTGAGCCGTGTCACCGAAGTAGATCATGCGCTCTGCAGGCAGCACTTGGCTCAGGGCGTAGGCCACCGTTAGCCCGCCGATGCCACTATCGAAAACCCCAATCGGGTCTGATGCGCCGACTAGGTGCGCTAGGTGTGCCTCTGCTGCCTTGACCGATGGCTCAATATGATGTTCTCTGGTTGGCTGATTGAGTTGGGTCGCGGCTCTGGACATGAGGATGGGGGCGGTGTATTGGTCTCGTAATATAAGACTGAAAGCAGGACAACAATTGCCAAGCAAAGGTATAGGTTTGGCCTATTGGTGGTGCTAGGGCCAAATCAGCCTCTAGGCTAGCCGCCCCCTACCGATTAAGTGCATAACAACGGACATAGTCCGCTACCATGCTGAGCATCAGATGCGTGGGCAGGTCAAATGGCCAGATTCGGCGTTCCCTTTGCCATTGTTACCGAGCTCCCAATACCCACAGGTCATCCTCAAGGATCTTGACTGCCTGTGTGTTAATATATATAGCATAGACATCTAAGGCTCAGCACCAGACTGGTTTTGGCCTCCTTGGTTCGTGGTCTAGTTTGGCTGATCTTGGTTGCATCTGTAAGGTAACCCAAGACCGTGGATGCCGTCAAGGGCTTGTGCCAACTCTAGGCCATCGCTGGTCAGAACTTGTAGCCCAGCTGGAGCCTAGGCGTCCGAGCATACACCAATCCCTTTAATCCTTACAGTCTATTTAATCATGGTTCAGACAAACACACACGAATCCCTTTAATCCCAGTTCAGAAAAACACACACGAATCCCTAACTAGGGAATTGATTAATATAATCCCACACATCGCTCACATATTCTTTACGGAGGGTGGGGCTTAGAATTACATTGCCGGTGGTGTCTTCGGGGAATTTAAAGTTGCGTTTGTCTACAGGCAATAGGCGCGAGGCCCGCTCGATGGGGGCGTATGCTTGGTACTTGAGTTCGTTGCCATCAACATCTTCAGTATCCTGCCATGCGGCGACCAAGGTGGCGTTTTTGTACCAACCAACAATGTAATGTTGTGATGACTGTGGTTTGCGGGCAATAAGTACAATACAGATTGGGTGGATACGGGCACGGTCTGGGTCCACCTTAAGTTTCAATAGGTTCAGCCGGCGGGTATGGATGCCGCAATAATCAATATAATATCGTTGGTACTCAGGCTCGGTGATCGATTTGGTCGGCAGAAAATTAAATCCATCACTACCGTCGTGTCGCTCGAACAAATTGACCTGTGTTTCGTCATCCGTCAGGACTGCTTCGTCATCTTCGCCTCCTTGGTAGGATTGTAGCCATGCGACCTTAAAAAAAACAATTTGCTTCTGAATGATTGTTGACTTCATAGTTGGTTGCCACTTGGTGGCGAGTGGTCTAAAAAATGAGGCATTGCTGTCACCAAACTGACCACAAGCACTGCACCATTGTTAGCCAAGGAGATCCTGAGCTAATGCACAAAT
>CANHWS010000209.1 GCA_947464365.1 Cytophagaceae bacterium
CAGCAACAGGTCGCTGATCTTGATCAGTACCAATCCAATTGCCCGCAATGGATGATTAACTTATCAATCCAGCTTATGCCGTTGGCGGGATACAAGGCTGACTTGCAAAACCTAGACACCACCTCAGTTGATGATTTGATTATGCAAGCTGAGCAATCCTTGCTCGGTTATTGGATTAAGGCGACTGAGGCAGCAAACCCCGAGCTAACCCAAATTGGTCATTGGCAACCGACCGAACAGGAAAACCAACTACAGACCCTCCTGACCCAGAAACAACAACTGGCCGCTGAGCTGGTGGTCGTTCGGCTCAAGGAACGTACATGTCTAGGGCTAGACTATAACCGATTGCAGAACCGTGTTACCTACCGTAATCTTTATGATCAGGTTTCCAAAAAACAACGCCTCTGGCCGGTGCGGAAACTCATCAACAACTATGCGGATGATGCCCTGCGCCTCATGCCTTGTTGGCTGACTAGTCCTGAGGCCATGGCCGCCATGTTCGGCACAACACCCGTCTTTGACCTGATGATTGTGGACGAAGCCAGCCAATGTTATGCCGAGCGGGGCTTGCCTGCTTTAGCCCGTGCCAAGCAAGTCGTGGTTGTGGGCGACAAAATGCAGCTGCAACCTTATAGCCTCTATCAGGTGCGGTACGAAGCCACCGACGAAGCGCTGGACCTCAATCCCGACTTAGATAGCCTCTCATTGTTGGACCTTGCAAGCCGTTATGCCCATACCCAAACGCTAACGGGCCACTACCGCAGCCGCCACCAAAGCTTGATTGCGTTCAGCAACCACCATTTCTATGACGATAAATTGCTATATCTGCCTTCACCTACGGAGTTGGCCCCCAAGAGTTCAACCCAACACAGACACCCTGAGGAGTCGATTGATACACCAATACAGGTGCATTACATATCCGACGGCATTTGGGCAGACCAACGCAACCAAGCCGAGGCCGAAGCCGTAGTGGACTACCTTATCCAAGGCCTTAGTCAATCGATCTTAGGTCAGGCATCGGTAGGGGTGATTACGTTCAACATCCACCAGCAGCTCCTGATCCAGGACTTGCTGGAGGCTGCGGCGCAGGAAAGAGCGTTGGCAATTCCACCCAACTGGTTTGTTAAAAGCCTAGAGCACGTCCAGGGAGACGAGGCCGATATCATTATTTTTTCTGTGGCTTATGCTGCAGACAAGGCAGGGCGTATCAGGGCGCAATATGGTAGCCTATCACGTGCAGGCGGCGAAAATCGACTCAATGTCGGCATTACCCGCGCACGCCAACAACTTATTGTATTCAGCAGCCTATTGCCACATCAACTCCCGACGGATGACAGCATCAATGCTGGACCCCGCCTCCTGAAGGCCTGGCTACACTATGTTTGGCAGGTTGGCGCCCCTGCACCAATTCCTGATTTAGGCCATAGCTCACCAATCCCGACCGAGCTAGCTTGGCCCGCCGCACCTATCGGCAGCCTTGCCGAGCGCGTTATGGCAGTCGAAGGTCCAGAATACAACTCCTTGCTACCAGTTGCCGATTTAGCGGATGTGCCATCGGCCACTCTCTTGCTTACCGATGATGACCGCTTTGCTTTGCAGCCCGATGGGCGGGCAGAGTTTGGCTTACTGCCTTTGGCGCTAAGGCAGGCAGGTTGGCAGGTCCGGCGCGTGTGGGAGCGTACCAGGCCCGACCAGCCCGATCAGTCCGGACATTAGGGCATATTGCGCTCCAGATGACACAAAGATCTATCCACTGTTACATCCATTTATCAAGCCCTTGGCATCACCATCCTGCCAAACCTGACAAAGCAATAGGGCAGCGCATGCCTTGGCATCAAATTTGACAAATAGAGCAAAAACACGCCTCATTGGTAGTAGCTGGCTATATTGCCACAATCTGTCAGGTTCGGCTATGCTGCCATTGGCAACTAATCACAAGCACAATTAAGCACAACCATGCTAATCATATCCTTAATCATCATGGCGATCAGCTGGCTTGCCCAGAGTCGCCTCAAGAGCAAGTTCGAGCTGTATAGCCAAACCCCGTTGCAGGCCAACCTTAGTGGCCAAGAGGTTGCCGAACTGATGTTGGCCGATGCTGGCATTCGTGACGTAAAGGTCTATAGTGTCGAAGGCAAACTCACCGACCACTATAACCCAACCGACAAAACCGTAAACCTCAGCCCTGATGTGTTTTATGGTCGCAACGCCGCTGCCGCCGCTGTTGCCGCGCACGAGGTAGGCCATGCTGTGCAACACGCTACCGCCTACAGCATGCTGATGTTCCGCTCGTCGATGGTGCCGATGCTGAGTGCTGTCAGTACCTTTATGCCTTGGTTGATTATCGGTGGTGTGTTTGCCCTCCAGTTCACGATCATCCCCCTCGGGATTGGCGTAGCCTTGTTTGCACTCACAACCTTGTTCTCGTTCATTACATTGCCTGTCGAGTTTGACGCCAGCCGCCGCGCTTTGGCCTTCGTACAACGCCGTGGTGTTGTCAACGCTGCAGAGTATGATATGGCTAAGGATGCACTTTGGTGGGCCGCCAGCACCTACGTGATCGCCGCGATTGGCTCGTTAGTGACCTTGCTTTACTATGTGATGATCTTGCTCGGCAGACGGAACGACTAAAGTCCCTAGGCCTGTCCGTCATGCCTGATCCTGTTAATCAGACAAGTTGATTTGGTTCTTGGCATCAGGCCCGACAGTTTTTTACGGCTTTTGCATTTCATTTTGTCAAACTGACCCAGTATTCGCTCAAATTCTGGGTCATTTGTTTTTATTGCCGCTTTTACCAAATTAAATTTGCCTAAGTTTTGTGGCCCGTAGTCTTTCGTTCAGTCCAGTACCGTGTCCTTTTGGGGGCATTGCTGATGCCGGATAGATTGATTATGACCAGCTAACATCCCTATTTTACACCACCATTACTTTCGAAGAATCCCTCCAGGCATGGAATTTAACCTTACCGAAGAACAGATTGCAGTCCGTGATGCCGCCCGTGAGTTTGCTCAGGTTGAGCTCTTGCCGGGTGTTATCGAGCGTGACGAGCACCAGAAATTCCCGACCGAGCAAGTCCGCAAGATGGGCGAGCTAGGGTTTATGGGCATGATGGTCGCCCCAGAGTGGGGTGGTAGTGGTCTGGATACCGTATCCTATGTCTTAGCGATCGAGGAGCTATCTAAGGTAGACGCCTCGGCTTCTGTGATTATGTCGGTCAATAACTCTTTGGTCTGTGCAGGCCTAGAGAAGTATGGCAACGACGCACAACGCGAAAAGTACCTCAAGCCCCTTGCCATGGGGGATGTAATTGGCGCTTTTTGTTTGTCTGAGCCCGAGGCAGGCAGCGATGCCACCTCGCAGCATACCACAGCGGTTGACATGGGAGACCACTATGTGCTGAACGGAACCAAAAACTGGATCACGAACGGGAGTACTGCCACTTATTACCTGGTCATGGCCCAAACCCATGTCGAGCTCAAACATAAAGGCATTAACGCTTTTATCGTTGAGAAGGGTATGCCCGGTTTCACGGTCGGGATCAAGGAAAACAAATTAGGTATCCGCGGATCGGACACGCACTCGCTGATGTTTCAGGATGTGATCGTGCCAAAAGCCAACCGCATTGGCGAAGATGGATTCGGATTCAATTTTGCAATGGGCGTACTTAACGGTGGCCGCATAGGCATTGCTTCTCAAGCCCTGGGTATTGCGTCGGGTGCCTACGAGCTAGCCCTAGAATATAGCAAGAGCCGCAAAGCCTTTGGCAAAAGCATCTCCGAGCACCAAGCTATCCAGTTCAAGCTGGCACACATGGCCACGGAGATCGACGCTGCGCGTTTGCTCTGCCTTCAGGCTGCTTGGCTAAAGGATCAAGGACGGGATTTTGCCAAAGCTAGCGCTATGGCTAAGTTGTTTGCCAGCAGGGTTGCGATGGAAACCTCTGTTGAGGCCATCCAGATACATGGTGGCTACGGTTTTGTCAAAGAGTATCATGTGGAGCGCATGATGCGGGATGCCAAAATCACCCAGATTTATGAAGGAACTTCCGAGATTCAGAAGATTGTCATCAGCCGTGAGTTGCTAAAATAGCACATTTGCCATAAAAAATGGTGCTGAAATATTGGATTTGTGCATTACATTTGTCCCGCTGATACGGGGCGTCTGGCTTTTGGTTCGTGCCAATTTTTCTAATCGTGATATTTTTTTGCACGATTGTTATAGCTGCAAGGACCGTCGAATGATCCGTATTTCCGGCAAGACAAATCACACCGTTTTTCAACCGAATCCAAGGTTCTGGGCTTCCTACTAATCAGCCCCTATTGTTATGACAATGGAAGACTATAACAAGGTTTTTGAAAACCTTCGTATCGACTTCGCAAGGGTGCGTCACCTCAAGCTGACCAAGCATTTTACGATTTTTGGGTTCGAGGAGAACTGCAACAACATCATCTTGGTCAACAAGGGATCGCTTAGAGTAGGCGAGAAGGACGGTTTGGTCGCTGCAGGCCAAGTTGTTTTTATCCCATCCAAACGCAAAACCAGCATCCGCTACGGTGGCGAGGAAGGTGTTGTTCTGACAACTGACCAGTTCCTGAGCAATCGGGATAACAACTTTTCCCTCCTGACCGACAAGTTGCCGTCAGAAATTGAAGAGGACAGCATTAGCATCATCTCTTTTGACTGCAAGATCTTCGACAACGTGGATTTCTTCCACACGCTCGAGTTGCCTAGCTTCATCATCCGTGACAACCCGGTTATTATTGGGCTGATGGAAGAGGCTGTGTCCGAAAGCCTAGGTGCCCGCCCAGGAGGTATGCGCATCGTCAAGGCTAACGCCGACCAGCTCACGATCGAGATCCTGCGTCACGTAATGGACCGCAAGATCTTCCTCGAGCAGATCGCGACCAACATCGTTTACTTCAAAGACCCACGTCTGGTCAAGATATTCTACCACATCCGCCGTAACCTAAGCGGTGATCTCAGCAACAAGATTTTGGCTGAGCTTGCAGACGTCAGCGAGGACTATGTAGGCCAGTACTTCAAAGCTCTGACCGGCATCAACCCTCAGGACTACATCGAGTACCAACGGATGGAAGAGGCCATCCACCTGCTTCGCACCACCAAATACAGCATCGCCGAGATTGGCGAGAAAGTCGGCTTTAACGGCACGGCCTATTTCTGCCGCCGCTTCAAGATGATGTTTGGCATCCCGGCTGCTAAAATGCGCCGTCGCGAGACCATCGTCGCTGTATAGTTAATACAATCACACTAGTGAAAAAAGCCCCATACGCCCAGTATGGGGCTTTTTTTCGTTTACGGTAGGGTTCAATCGGCTGGCTTTCGTGGTGATACCCCATGGTTCCTATGCCTTGTGGTAGCCAAATGATGCTGTCAAAAAAGTAAAGTGAGCAGCGCTCTTGGCCGGACTATCGTTTTGTGAGAAACGATGGCTTGGCAAAGCCTCCGCTGTCAAAATGTCATACTTTTGCTGGCCCTATCCCAAGATCTGACTAACTTTGCAAACTAACCAATGCACTTGGCTGCCACTGTGTTGCGGGTATCTCTTAAACCTGATTTAGGGGGTCCAACCCAGGCGGCCTTACCTATCAACCTTGCCTCAAATGAGGGCCCTACATTTCATACTAGGCGACCCCTTTCAAAATAACCACGAACCACTTTTCTGATAGACCATGTCAAACGCTGTTATCCATGACCTTGGCATTCTGGACCTTGATGCCAAAGCTGCCGAGCTGGAGCCAACGCCCAAAACCACACTCGATACCAACACGGGTCGTAGCCGCAAACTCTATATCGAGAGTTATGGCTGCCAGATGAACTATTCGGACAGTGAGATCGTGACCAGCATCTTGTTCGACAACGGCTTTGATACCACCTCGTCTGCTGAGGAGGCGGATTTGATATTGCTCAACACCTGCGCCATTCGTGACAATGCCGAGCAGAAGATCCGGAATCGACTGATGCACCTCAATGGTGTCAAGAAACGCAACCCAGGTTTGCAGATCGGTGTGCTGGGCTGTATGGCCGAGCGCCTCAAGATCAAATTGCTGGAGGAAGAGAAAATGGTCGATATGGTCGTCGGCCCAGATGCTTACCGTGACCTACCGAACCTGATCCAGGAAGTGGACGAGGGCCAAAAGGCCGTTAACGTTTTCCTCAGTCGGGACGAGACCTACGCCGATATCACGCCAGTGCGGCTCAACACCAATGGGGTCTCTGCC
>CANHWS010000210.1 GCA_947464365.1 Cytophagaceae bacterium
CACTAAGGCATGGTCAGTATCGGCCACTAATGGGAAGTTGAGATCATACTTGGTGATAAACTTCTGATGACTTTTTTCGTCATCAACGCTGACACCGATGACTTGATAGCCAGCAGCTTGTAGGACGGGCATACTATCTCGCAGATTGCAAGCCTGCTCGGTACAGCCAGGAGTGCTGTCTTTAGGGTAGAAATAGAGTGCCACCTTCTGACCCAAAAACTGATCTAAGGAGATTGGTTGACCATTTTGGTCCTTACTGACGAATTTGGGGGCTGCTTGGCCAACTGTGAGTGCCATGTGTCTGGAATTGTATTGTGGATTTCAGCAAGTATAACTGCCGCTTGGTGATGAATGTTTGCCTAGATCAAAGGTATCAGAGATCGAGAAGATAGTTACTTAATAGAGGTTTCGTACCTGGATATGTTACCTAGGTTGTCCTTTACCTCCAGGACCAAATCCCCAATAAAAGGCTGACCCTTTATTAGTGGCTCTGCCCAGATTACGTTGTACTTATGCTCGTAGCAGAACAGGAGCCATTGTCCGTTAAGGGTGCCACGCCAGCTATGGATACCTGATAGATTATCCCCAATCACGAACTTGAGGATTTTACGCCCGACGGCTACCTTGGTAATGCTCGGTCCTTTCGTATCTGAGACCAGTTTGTATTTGCCAAAGTACTTGGTTCTGAACTTAATGCTGCCGTCTGGAGCCCAACGACCACCAACAAATTTAACCCGATCCTTGCTCATGACCTGGGCTACTCCCGTTTTCTCGGGGTCAGCGACGGGATCAAAAGGTCTGAAGCCCATCATCAAAGGGCCATGTAAGGGTGTCAGACCATTAGAGATTGAGACTGCCTTTTCCTCGATATCCTCCTTAATCTCGAGGTACAGGGTATCATACAAGACTTCATCCCCAAAAGCCATCTCGATGTGTTGGCCTTTGTACTCGAGCACCTTTGATGAAGGCATGACCGCCTTGAAGTGCATCAGCTCACGTCCATTGTCGGTGACGAGGCTATCAGGTAGGCCTTTGCGTATATCCCATAAGAAAACACCAGTCAGGTCCTCATTATAAGCCAAGGGGCATGGCATCATCCGTTTGCCAGCACCGATCGTAATGGTATTGGTATTAGGGCGCAAATTGGTAGCCTTTATTTTGAGGACATTTTCTTGCAACTCATGCCGGAATCTGGCCTTAGGCCCTCCCGCCGTCAAGGCCACCGCAGGGGTACGAGGTCTTTTGCCAATTAAGGTCATCTCTAGGTCAGTACTATTGCCATAAGCATCAGACACGTGGATTAAGACCTCGTGGCGCATACTGTCTTTGATTGTTATACGTCCTGTTTTTTCGGCTGTGCGAAACTGATGGAGCATGTTACCGTCGGCCAGATAACATTTCTGGTACTTATCTCCCGTCCTTACATAGTTGTCATAGACCAAATGGTTGTTGATCTGTTTGGCTTCGGCTAGTGGCAGATGCGCCAGGTTATGAAAATACACCTCTTTGCCGTCCAGCTTGATGTCGATGCAGTTGATAGAAGCCCTTGAGGACCCATTGTTGATTCTGTCGCGGACCATGGCCTCAAGCCCAACTGTACCCCAAACCTCTATAGGTTTTTCGGTGCGGTACCGTTTGCCAACTTTTTTGACGCCAATCTCAACTCGGTCATATTTGCCATTAACACGTCCGTTGATATCCAGAGGTCTGATCGCCATCCGGATAAAATAAGGTGGCAACCTATCTTCGACCTCAGGAAAACCAACAATTAGTGGATTATAGATACCGTCAAGCGAGTCCCTGATCTCAAAGTGTAAATGAGGCCCACCAGAGCTGCCTGTATTTCCGCCAAGCCCAATTACTTCACCCTTTCTGAACCTAAACATGCCTTTTGGAGGTGTAATTTCCACCTTGAATTGCTCAAGGTCATACTGTTTGCGCCGCAAATAGGCCTCGACGGTTGGGTCGAAGTTTTGAAGGTGGGCATAAACTGTGCTCAGGCCATTATTGTGCCTCAGGATCAGCATGTTGCCATACCCATGACTGTCTTGTTGGATAAGCGTGACGTACCCATCAGCAGCAGCAACAATTGGTTTGCCAACGACATAATTGGTCCTGATATCAAGCCCCCCATGGAAGTGGTTTGAGCGCAACTCGCCCATGTTGCCTGTTAAGCTGGCTTTGGTGCCGGGCAAATACGGAAACTGGAAATAACCTTTAGGGTATAAGGGCTGCCCAGACAGTGGTAGGCAGAATACCAACGAAAAAAAAGGGAGTATCTTTAGAAATAACTTCTGGAAGAATGGCAAAGGACTAGGAGATAGAGGCATGATCTGGCTACAAAACTAAGGCAGGGAAGGCGTATGGCAGGTGTTTTTCGCAAGGTCAGGCATCAATTTGTGATACAATGTGCCTTTAGGCTCTCATTTTGGCCAGTTATCCCTTAATTTTGACTCTATGTTCCGATGCTGCTTTGGCAACCACCACTACTGTGTTTGCATTACTTACCGGAACGCTGAAAGCCTTTAGATATGTCTATCCTTGCCTCCGAAAAATTCCAGCTTGATGCCGATACCAAGGTCTTTGACCTTAAACATCGGCAGACGATCAAGTTCAATATGGCCAAGTATGAAGCCGCTGTTGAAAGTGGTCTTACCCAATATACTGACCATGCAGCGGCTAGGGATCGGGCCTCAGACAAGAAGAACGAGGCTGTCCAACACCTCGGGACCTATTTGCAGGAGTTCGAGACCAAATTCAAGGCCAGAGGTGGCAAAGTCATTTGGGCACGTGACAAAGAGGAAGCTCTAGCTGAGATCCTCAAGATTTTCCTGCAAAAACAAGCTAAGCTCGTCGTGAAGTCTAAAAGCATGACTAGCGAGGAGATCGAGCTCAACGAGTTTTTGGAGCATCATGGTGTAGAGCCTGTCGAAACTGACCTTGGTGAGTGGATTGTGCAGATGGCTGGGCAGCGACCTTATCATATCGTGACGCCAGCCATGCACATGAACCGTCATGACATCAGTGCGCTCTTCGTAGACAAACTAAAGGTAGCTCCTACCGAAGACCCTCAGGAGCTTACGATGATAGCCCGTCGGTTATTACGTGAAAAGTATACCACTGCTGATATTGGTATTACTGGAGGGAACTTTCTGGTCGCAGACACAGGGGCTGTAGCCGTAACCGAGAACGAAGGCAATGCACGCCTTACGATGACGTTCCCGAAAACGTTAATCAGCATTGTCGGCATCGAGAAGGTATTACCCAAACTGCAAGACCTCGAGACCATGTGGCCAATTTTGGCAACGCACGGCACTGGTCAGCATGTCACTGTCTATAACACTCTTATGGGTGGGCCTCGCCAAGCTGACGAGACAGACGGACCAGAGGAAATGTATGTTGTTCTGCTTGACAATGGTCGCACTACGCTCTTGGCTGACCCAGTTAAACGCCAAGCACTTAAGTGTATACGGTGTGGGGCCTGCCTCAATGCCTGCCCAGTCTATAAAAACATTGGCGGCCACACTTACGAAACCACCTATAGTGGCCCAATCGGCTCTATCATATCACCGCATTATCTCGGTATGAAGGAGTTCAAACACCTGAGCTACGCTTCATCCCTTTGTGGTGCTTGTACATCAGTTTGCCCAGTCAGGATTGATATTGCCGAGATCCTCTTATTGAACCGCAAACAGTCTGTAGATGAAGGATATGTTAAGCCGATCGAGCAACTAGGGTTCAAGATCTGGAAATTTGCGATGAAGCACCGCATCATGCTCAACCTTGGTGGCGGCAAGCTCAAAACGATTGGTGTAAACCTGCTTTTCAAAGGCAGCTGGGGTAAACACCGTGGCGACATCGAGTTGGCACCTAAGAGCTTTAATACCTTGTGGAAAGAGCGTAGGGGGTAAAGTTAGTTATCCATCCTATGGACTAACCATAATCTACCATACCTAAGACTCTGTTTCACAATCAGTTAGCACCAAACCTCAAGCAAATAAAAAACTAAGGGCCACAATCTAGTAGATTGTGGCCCTTAGTTTTTTTTGATTAGTAAAGGTTAGCTAGAAAATCACTTACCCAGCTTACTATTCCGACGGCCATAGACGAAGTAAACAGCCAAGCCAACTACCATCCAGATCATGGCAACTGTCAAGGTTGTGATGTCAAGGGCAACAATCATGAAGCCACAAACCAACATCCCGAGGATTGGCACCAAAGGTACCCATGGTGTGCGGAACGGGCGGACCAAATCAGGCGAGGTCCTGCGCATGATAATGATGCCAAGGCATACGATAACGAAGGCGAACAAGGTGCCAAACGAAGTCAAATCACCAGCCACGCTACCAGGGATAAAAGCACCAAACATTCCTACAAAAATCAAAAGGATCCAGTTGGCCTTGTAGGGAGTCTTATATTTTGGATGCAGGTCGCTAAGCATTTTAGGCATCAGCCCATCATGGCTCATGGTGAAGAAAACTCGACTCTGACCCATCAACATCACGAGGATAACTGATGAGAATCCAGCCAAAATAGCAACAGAAACACTCGTAGCTAACCAGCCGTAACCCGGCATATACTCCTTGATGGCGTAGGCGACTGAGGCTTCCTTACCTGCAGTTTTGAACTCGGTCCAGTTGGCAACTCCAGTGAGGACATGGCCGAATAGGACGTACAAGATGGTGCAAACAACCAATGACCCTAGGATACCTATTGGCATATCACGAGCAGGATTTTTGGCTTCTTGGGCGGCGGTGCTGACAGCATCAAACCCGATAAAGGCAAAAAACACAATAGCTGCACCACCAAGGACACCTCCCCAACCATGTTTGAAAATACCCTCATGTCCTGGTACTCCTTGCGGAATAAAGTAAGGGGTGTAGTTTTCGGGATTGATGTATTGCCAACCAATGGCGATGAAAAGAAGTACTATAGAGACTTTGACAATGACGATAATGCTGTTGACGATGGCGCTTTCTTGGGTGCCACGGATCAAGACCATGGTAATCAGGAACAAAATCAACAAAGCAGGTGCGTTGATGAACCCACGTGTAACATTGACAGATTCAGTCAAAGCAGCCGGGAGGGCATCATACTGTGCTCCGTCCATATAGAGGATGTTGTCTTTGATCGATTTGGAGAGGATTGGCGCAGACTCAAGGATCTTTTTGATTGCTTCCGGGTCGGTGACACTACGGAGCGCTTCGAACGGGGAGTGGCACCACTCATAAGGAATGGCCCCGCCCAATAGGTTGTTGAGGTATTCGCTCCATGCAATAGACACGGTCGCCGCCCCCAAAGCATACTCCATAATTAGAGCCCAACCGATGACCCAAGCTACGATTTCGCCCAAGGTAACATAAGCATAAGCATAAGCAGACCCAGCAATCGGGATGGTGCTGGCAAACTCAGCATAACAAAGACCTGCAAAAGCACAGCCGATAGCGGCTACGACAAATGCTAGGGTCACAGCTGGTCCTGAGGCATCAGCGGCAGCGGCAGCTGTCCGGACGAACAAGCCGGCACCGATAATGGCACCAACACCGAGCGCCACAAGATTAGTAGCGCCAAGGGTTTTCTTGAGACCATGGCCTCCGCTATTGGCCTCCTTGAGGATTGTTGTTAAGTTCTTAGTTCTGAAAATTGACATAGGTCAGTTTATCCAATGTATGTAGTCAAGTCGCAAAGTAGGCATTTGTTTGGTAGATATGCCACTCAATGGTTGTTAATGTCTGCGAAAATGTAGTCTCCTAACAAAATGGGGCACTTTGTTGCACCATGCTACCGATTTGACGTAATTTGCAGGGCTTATCCAGAAAGACGGAGGGAATGGACCCGACGATGTCTTGGCAACCCAGCAACCACCCTGTTATCAATTTCGGGCTCCCTTCAAAATAGCACGACTCAGCAGGTTACTAATGGTGCCAAATTCCACTTAAAGCGCAGCCTTATCTAGGCCTAGCGACTGCAAGAAAGATAAAGCGATTTGAGTCAACCCCACTCATTTCTGGCTTAGCGATACCTTTTGCGCATTCTCGCAACGGATCCTTATTGCTTTTTGTCCAACGTTTCCTGATCTCGGATAGCATTGAGCATTTGGCGTAGTAAAGTAGAGAGGCAATGAGGGATCAAACCATACTTTTTAGACCATAACCCCGGCGTAATGACCACACCCTCCACTAAATCCTTTGTCCTAAATGATCTGCTCAAGCAACGCATCCTTGTACTGGATGGCGC
>CANHWS010000211.1 GCA_947464365.1 Cytophagaceae bacterium
CATAGAGGGCATTGATAGGACCTTTGATGTTGCCAGCAATCTCGTTGACGTATATGACATCACTTTTGTTCTTGACATAATGCTTCATGAGCATCAGCAAGGCATTGTGCTCATAGATACCCTGTAGGGTTGCTATTCGATCCTCGTCATACCGATCGATCGACTCAAAAATGGCAGGTACCCTGTTATTGGCTGAGGTAATCAAGTACTCAACCTTTGCACTGTCAAGCCGGACACGTACCTCGTCGCAAGTCACTTCGACTTTATGGTAAGTATCAAGGTAAGGGGATCCTTCAAATCGGCCTTTACGGGTGATAAGGCGCAAAACCTTTTGGTTGGTGAGGTAAATCAGGCGAGCGCCTGGCTGAAACGTACTATCACCCTTCCAGAAGAACACATTACTGGCTTCTGGCGATGTCACCATACTGTCCCGAAACTCAAACCGATTCCCAACACCACGATACACAATTTTGCCTTGGTATTTGATGGAGATGGTGCCCCCATTTTCAAATATGTTGCTTGTATTGTGGTATCGCCCATCAAGGCTGACCCCACCGCTACAGGTGACGTCCTCTGGCGTATTCTTGAGCAGATAGTTAGCGAAATAGGACCTGAACTTAGGATAGGCGGCACTTTCGGGTGTTTTGTGAGGGGTGCTCTTGAACTCAAACGTACCCGGAACAAGCTTATCAGTCAACTTAGGGTACTTCAGGATGGCATGGTCGCAGGCAAACTCGGCCCGCTCGAGCCTAAAGCTAAATTTCTTGAGGGTCGCAACTGCTTCCCCTGGCTCAAGGCCAGTAACGGACCAGTCAAAATTGCCGCCCTCACCAATGAAGGTGGAGTTCTCTAGCAAGGCCGCCCCACTTGTACCAAGCAAGGATGTACTGTCATAGGTAGTGGCCCAAGTAAGGTCCAGCTTACTAAACTTGATGATGGCACCCTTCGTTTCTGGCTGGCGTGCTTGGTCAGGCACAAAGTTGCCAAAGTTGTCCTTTTCTGGCTCAGGGGCCGCTGGTGGGTCTACATAAACTGGGTTTTGCTCAGCATATAGTCCAACGGTATCACCTGGGAGTCTTTTCCCACCTGCATAGTCAAACTGGTAGTTTTCGTTACTGACACGCAGCTTAAGGAAGGCATTGGCATAGAGTTCATGTTTGTCCAGGAACTGGCGCATACCAGCCATAATGCTGATATAGGTCGGCTGCTGGACATTATAGATTGCTTTGTGGCAAGTCAGGAGTAGCTGATCAAGGTGGGCGGCATCAGTCTGGGCAGTAACTGCAGTGTTGAGCAGGCCACAGAAGCCTGAAAAGTAGGGCACTGGCCCCATTCCCTGCCCTAACATCACTTGGCTAATCAGGATGATCTTGGCTTTTTGTGCTTCGTTGAACGAGCCACCCTTAAAGTTGGAGGCAAACTCGTCAGCAACTTTGTCCACACTTTGCAGCTTGGCATTCTTGAGGTATTGGGTCATTTCGTCCGGAAACTCCTCGGACTTGCCAGAAAACCGCCCTCCCTGAGCCAAAACCTGTATCCAGGTGCCCAGCAACAGCAGTATCAGTATCGTAAGTTTTTTCGTATTCACTCCTATCACCTGTTGGGCGGATGTATAATTGGTACCACTTTAGCCCTATCACACTTCCAAAATAAGTACTCAGAATGCCCAGACGAACATCTAGGCATGGTTTGATCAATCAGTATTCGTTACGCTAGGTGTCATTGGTTTGTCAAAAGCCAACATCGCCCAAGGCCCTTCGAGGGTATGGGTATGGTAATGCAGATCTAACGCAGCAGCCCTTGCCGTCAAAGCAGCGATATCCACTTCATGAAATCCGCTCAGGACCAGCTTACCGCCTGGCTTGAGATAGCGCTCATAACCGTCCATTTCGTCTAGCAAGATGTTACGGTTGATATTGGCCAAGACCCAGTCAAATGGTTCGCCAGCTTCCACCGTCCTGATAGTGCCGAGGGCGCCAACGACCTTCTTGCAGCTGTTGCCGGTAATATTCTCTTCAATGCTTTCGACACACCAAGGGTCATTGTCGTAGGCAAAAACCCGTGAAGCCCCTTGCAGCTCGGCCAAAATGGCCAAAACACCAGAGCCACTCCCTGCATCAAGGACTGAAAACCCTTCAAGATTATGCTTTAGCATATACCGCATCACCTGTGCTGTGGTGGCATGATGACCAGTGCCAAATGCCATCTTAGGTGTGATAACAATATCGTATTTGATCGTCGGGTCGGGTGCATGAAAGGCAGCACGCACACGGCAATCTTGCGCAATCCGGACAGGGTCAATGCTTGCTTCCCATACGGCATTCCAGTTTTGCCCCTCGATCACTTGAGCAGTATAGCTGATCATCCCGCTTTCGGCCAAAGGCCCAAGTAGGACGTCAAGGTCAGCAGGTGGTACTTGTGCCAACATCGAGGTTACAAACCCTATCTCTGTCTCTTCAAACGTATCAAAACCAAGCTCAGCCACCATCGGGATCACAAACTCAGCCACCTCGGGGGCAGCCGTGACGGTGAGGACTAGATGTTGGGTTGGGCTTTGGTTTGACATCAGTTCAGAGGGATCGTGGTGGTGAGATTAAGTGAGCGTGTTTGTGCTTTGAGGCAAACGATCATGGTCCATACCTGCTAACACGAAGCAAACTGAACCAGTTTCTAATTAGCCTTAAACGCAGGCAGTCATCGCAAAGATACCAAACCAAGGGGCCAAATCCACTTCTGAGGCACCATGAGCAGCCCAAGCCGAAGGTAGATTACCCACCCCCGCTGTTGGCAGATAACCTAACAGAGGCTGGTACCACTCGGGGTTGCTTTGGGTATCGCCATAGATGCTAAGTGGAGTAGTGACGACATCGATACCAGTCTCTTGCAAGGCTAGCAACACAAAGTAGGTAATGTCCTGAGGGGTTTTGACGGCATAACGGTTAACTAGCTGCCAGTTCTTGCCTTTGATCAGAACGATGGTAATATAGCCCTTGTCAAGCAGTAATACGGCCCTTGTGGTCCCGCCAATAGCACCCATATCCTGTACTTGTTGCGCAAAAACCGCATTGCTATGTAGGTGTTTGATCCGGCTTGCCCGGTATTGTAACGCCAAATAGTCTGCGGCATTGCTATCAGTGTAAAAGACCGAAACAGGACCACCTGCATGGCGATAAAAATCAGCTACTTGGCCACGGACTGGCTGGCCAATGCTACGGCTGCATATCTGCGGTAACTCTGCAATGTCAAAAAAGTCAGCAGGGACAACCACACTGCCACCCCAGCCCCAGCTCACTTTCACCGAGTTGTAACTACTGGTCTGGAGCCATTCGTGCTGAGCGATGATGCTTTGGAGTTGTTCCTTAGTTTCGGATGGAGCAAGTGGCAAGTCAAACTGATATTGTACAGCAACGACACAACGGGCCATACCTGCATGAAAAACAGCAGCCCAGAACCCGGTCGGCAACAATCGCCAGACCAGATCATAGCTCGCAACCTTGCTCAGTTGCCAATTTTCGAATTCGGCCTTGCTTTTGAGACGTGCCGTTTGGGTGAGTGTTGTTGCCACAGGTCTGCTTGTCAGGATCGGGATCGTCAAAATTTTAGTCAATTATACGAAAGAAATTGACCCAGCAGGCGTTAAAGCCCCGTTAATACCGATTTTAGTGGCACCAATGCGCCAGCCAATACCCTATTTTGCAGCGTCTTGGGGTATTTATAAGGTTCTGCTTTGGCCTAATTCGTCGGATTGGTCTTAGGGAACAAGACCCAAATTTGGCCCCAAAAGCCCCAGCAATCCGGATATGCAATTAGTGCTAGACATTGGCAATACACGCAATAAAGCCGCCCTTTATGACAAGGGAAGGATGCTGAAGTGTTGGCCGCAGCCTAGCGATGTAGCATTACCAACCGATGTACTACAAAGTCCTATCGAATCATTGGTATGGGCATCCGTCCGTCAGGATCAACACACAAATGACCTAGTTTCAACCTTTCTAGGTCAACTCCAGCAGCAAGACAATCAAGCTATTGTGTCATTCGGCATTGACCAGCAGACTGCTGTCCCTTTTGACAATCAATACGGCACGCCCATGACCCTTGGCATTGACCGTATTGCCATTGTGGCAGCGGTCCACCAACTCCAAAGACAGGTCGCACGTCAGGTGCCGCCCACTGCCGCTCTCATAATTGATCTCGGGACCTGCATCACAACAGACCTCCTGACAGCCGAAGGGGCCTATGTTGGCGGATCTATCAGCCCGGGTTGGCAGATGCGCCTAGACGCCATGCACCAGCTAACAGCGCGCCTACCCGCACTACGCCACCATAATAATGCCACATCCTACCAAAATAAGAGCAGTCTAACTGACGTTATTGACACCGAATCCCAGTCAGCCACAGATCAAGCAAGGAGCCTGCTAAACTTGCCTCCCGTCCTCGGTGACTCAACTGCTAACTGCATGTTTTCGGCCGCCTTTTGGGGCATTGTTTATGAGCTCAATGGCTACATCAGCCACTACCAACAACGATATAATCAGCTAGAGGTGTTCGTTTCTGGGGGGGATAGCCCTACCTTTGCACCCTTGCTGGCTGCCCAAGTTTCAGTCAATCAACATCTGGTTCTGGATGGACTTAACCAGATCTATTTATTTAATCAACGTGCATAACAACCCTGTTCCGTACCCTTCAGCCAAGTATTGCTGGTTCGCCCTTGGGATGATTTTGACCTTTTTTGTCGGTCAATCCCAGGCCCAAAGCGTCCTCGGGAACTCTCCTATTTCACGTTTTGGCCTAGGCGACTTGATACCTGAGCAAAATGTCCGGAGTCTTGGCATGGGCATGACTGGCATCGCTAATCCAGACCCAGATTTCGTCAATCTGATGAACCCCGCCCTCTTGACCTTCCATAAAATGGTCAACCTTGAGGTCGGCCTCAGCTATATCGCCAAGGACCTTAGTGACGTCAACACCACCTACAAAAGCCGTGGTGGAGGGATTTCGTACCTCAGTTTTACCTTTCCGCTTACTAAACGACTGGTCTCGAACTTGTCGATCATGCCTCTTTCGTCAGTTGACTACAGCGTGCGCTTCAGCGAAAAGAACTACTTCGGCGACGGGCGGAATTTCAACAAGGTACTCTCTGGCAGCGGCGGGCTCAATAAGGTCAACTTCAATCTGGGGTACAACCTGACCCGTCGTTGGTCGGTAGGATTAGCTCCATCCCTCATCTTTGGCAACATCAACAACGATGTTACCTATGGCGTGATAACCCCTAATACTAGCGGCGAGCCCTTTGTAATCACCAACAACAACTACAACATCTTTGACGCAACCGGCCGTGCTGGCTTCAATTACCGCATGCCATTGGACACCCTAGACAAACACTTTTTGTCCATCGGTGGCTTTGCGGAGCTAGGCCGCAACCTTAACGGAAATTTATTAGGCCGGATAGAATACCTGCCTAGTTCCTTTACCACAGCCTTCCGCATAACAGACACCGTCGCCAGTGGTAGTGTAAAGGCAACCTACCCTGCTGCATTTGGCTTTGGCATAAGCTACAGCAAATTGCTGAGCTATACCCTGACGGCTGATATGCAGTATCGCCTCTTCGAAGGCAGCACCTTTGGCGAACAAAGAGCACCTTACCGCAACTCGTTTATGGTCGGCCTTGGTGGCGAGTGGACACCCAATGCCTATAGCAAAAACTACCTTGGCATCTGTACCTACCGTGGTGGTCTCAACTACACCCAGCAGCCTTTGGTCTTGGGTGGCTCCCAGCTCAATGACTATAGTGTCAGCCTTGGCATAACGGCCCCCATGGTTCGCAAAGAGGCCAAGTTCACCCGCCCCTACATCAGCACCGCTTTGGTGATAGGCCAGCGTGGTAGCGTGGCAGCTAACGGCATTAGCGAGTACTACATCAAGGCCTGCCTCGGCATCACACTCAACGATGCCACCTGGTTCAAACGCTACAAACACGACTAGCCAGACCAAGTATGGCCACTATGCCATGATTAAGTTCTGGTAGAATAAACCTATTTTTGTCCTACTGGTTCTAAGTGATGAGGTGCGCAATGTTGCCCACTCTTTTCGTGCCAGCAATGGCCCCCACTTATGGATATCCGGAAATACAACTTTAACACCATCCAGATGCTCGCCGTTACGGGCATCATCATGAGTGCGGTGGCACATCTTGCCCTC
>CANHWS010000212.1 GCA_947464365.1 Cytophagaceae bacterium
CTGGAAGATGTCTTGGTTTTCGGCATTAAACGTACCCTTCAGGTGCCCATCCCGTATGCTGAGCTTCTCGAAGCCAAGCTTTTCGGCAGCCCAACGCAGCCGTACGGTCTTGACCAAGTCCTGAACCTGGGGTGGTGGTGGGCCAAAACGATCGGTCAACTGAGCCACGTAGGCCGTTAGGTCCTCTTCGGTCTTGACGTTATCGATCTGGGCATAGAGCGATAGCCGCTCGCTGATATTCGTGACGTACTTATCAGGGATGATGATCTCCAAGTCGGTCTCGATTTGACAATCACGGACCAAAACACGGGTATCAGGCCCATTCCCAAACAGCTCCTTAAACTCGTCCTCCTTGAGGTCACGGATGGCCTCATCTAGGATTTTGTGGTAGGCATCAAACCCCACGTCGGTGATAAATCCGCTTTGCTCAGCTCCCAAGATATCCCCAGCTCCCCTGATGTCTAGGTCACGCATCGCCACTTTGAAGCCATCGCCTAGTTCGCTGAATTCTTCTAGCGTATGTAGGCGTTTACGGGCATCAGTCGTTAGGCTTGGCAGAGGTGGAGATAAGATGTAGCAGAATGCTTTGCGGTTACTGCGCCCCACACGGCCCCGCATCTGGTGCAGATCGCTTAGGCCGAAGAAGTGCGCATTATTGATAATGATCGTGTTGGCGTTCGGGATATCTAGGCCAGACTCGATGATGTTGGTCGAGACCAATATGTCATACTCCCCTTCCACAAACTTAAGCATGACGTTCTCTAGGTCTGCGCCATCCATTTGCCCATGGCCAACAGCAACACGAGCATCCGGGACTAGGCGCAACAAGTGGTTGGCCATCCCCTCGATGTCCGACACACGGTTGTGGACAAAGAAGACCTGCCCACCTCGGCTGAGCTCATACCGGATGGCATCACGGATGAAGGCATCGTCAAAAACCTGCACTTCTGTGGTGACAGGCTGGCGATTAGCTGGCGGGGTGGCGATGATACTCAGGTCACGCGCACCCATTAGGCTAAACTGCAAAGTCCGCGGGATAGGTGTGGCTGACAAGGTCAAACAATCGACATTGACCCGCATTTCCTTAAGCCTGTCCTTGACCTTGACACCAAACTTCTGCTCTTCGTCAATGATCATCAACCCTAAGTCCTTAAACTGGACCTTGCTACCCACCACAGCACTCGTACCAATCAGGATATCAATGCGGCCCTCCTTGAGTTTGGCCAGGATCTCGTTGATCTGTTTGGTGGATTTGAAGCGGTTAATATACTCGATATTGCAGGGTAGGTGTGCCATCCTATCCTTAAATGTCCTGTAATGCTGCATTGCCAAGATCGTCGTCGGTACTAAGACGGCTACCTGTTTGCTATCATTCACCGCCTTAAAGGCAGCCCTAATGGCGACTTCTGTTTTGCCAAAACCTACATCTCCGCAGACCAGTCGGTCCATCGGGTGCGGTTTTTCCATGTCTATCTTGGTATCAGCAGTGGCTTTGGCTTGGTCTGGCGTGTCCTCATACAGAAAGGAACTCTCGAGCTCCGCCTGCATGTAGCCATCCGGACTATAAGGAAAACCGGGGGCCAGTTTGCGCTTTGCATAGAGTTTGATAAGCTCACGGGCAATGCCTTGAACCTGCTTCTTGACCCGATTTTTCTTGTTCTCCCAGTCTTGGCTGCCCAGTTTGCTTAAGGATGGTGGTCCACCCTCTTTGCCGCTATACTTGCTGAGTTTATGCAGCGCATGGATGCTAACAAGTAGGTAGTCGTCGTCCTTAAACACAATACGGACGGCCTCTTGCAGTTTGCCATTGTTCTCGACCCGCTCTAGGCCCACAAACCGACCAACGCCGTAGTCAAAGTGGGTAACGAAGTCACCCGCCTTCAGCGTTTTGAGGTCTCGGATGGTCAGGGATTTGCTTTTGCTGTACTTCTCCTTGGCCTTGAACTTGTGGTAGCGATCAAAAATTTGGTGATCGGTATAACAGACTACTTGGTTGATCTCATCTTCAAAACCAGCCCTAAGGGACATATACAGCGGCTGGAACTTGACATAGTCATCCAGCTCCTCGATGATGGTCTGGAGCCGCTCGAGTTGCCGCGGTTGGTCCGCCGCAATGATATTGGTTTTGCCAGCTGCCTGATGTACGGACAATGCTTCCGTCAGCCGTTTGAAGTCCTTGTTGAACGAGGGCTGGTTCCGCGTCTGGAACTGAATGGTGGCATCGGCCTTGGAGCTGAACTTGTGGCCGCACTCCAGCACCAAGCGGGCTTTGAGGTGTTTTTTCCAGATGGCCCCATCTTCGAATAGTTGGTCGGGGGACTTTATCATGACCACCCCGCCTTGTTTCTGATAGGCTTCGTATTGCTCTTCGGCCTTTTGATAGCTGATGTCCAAGACCTCGGTCAGGGCCTTAAGATCCTTGATCCAGATCAGGGTTTCGGCTGGCCAAAAGTTCGTGAACGACTCGCGCGACTCGGTCATCAACTTGGTCTGGACATCCGGCACCAAAGCAAAGTGCTGCACCGGCTGGACCGAAAGCTGGGTCTCAGGGTCGAAGGTCCGGATACTTTCTACCTCGTCCCCAAATAGCTCTAGGCGATAAGGCAGATCCCCGCTGTAGCTAAAGATATCCACGATACCACCCCTGATGCCAAACTGCCCAGGCTCAAACACGAATTCGGACTTGTCAAAATCATAACCAGCCAGCAGCTCAGCCAAGAAGTTGATGTTGAGTTTGTCGCCCACCTTGATGCTGAAGGTGTTGGTCGTCAAGGACTTTTTATTGATCACCTTCTCGGCCAAGGCCTCAGGGTAGGTAACGATGATGCTCGGGCTGATGTTCTTCTGGTTCAGCCGTGCCAAGACTTCCGCACGCTGGAGGACATTGGCGTTATCGACCATCGAGGGGTCATACTGATAAGGCCGTTTGTAGCTGGTCGGGAACAGTTGCGGCTCCTGCGACTCTAGCAGGTTCTGGATGTCGTCTAGGATATAATTGGCCTCCTCGCGGTCCTGCGCTATGAAAAGCATCGGGACGGGCTTCTGCCGATAAAGTGAAGCCAGCACAATGGTATCCATGCTGCCTGCCATGCCCCGCAACTGCAGCCAATATTGTCCTTTGCCTGCCACGGTTTCGGCTATCTGTTGCACCAAGGCATCTTGTTGGTACAGGATCAGGAACTCTTTGACTTTCATTGGTGGTAGGGGATGCTTTGGGCAGACTTGGCAGTCGGCAATGCTTGTTGGGTACGCTGGCTAGGCCTTCCTTTAGCTAGGATTTCTGACCGAAATGTGCCGCTAGAGCGAGGTTGGAAAGTAAAGACCAATTCAGCAAGCCGATTGTTCCTGCTATGGTCCAGAAAGTCCTGTGCATGTCAGCCTAAATGCCACGGGCCCTGCCAGGCTGCAATCATTAATGGTAACTGGGCCGCAAAGATAAGGGCATATCGAGGTCTGCACGGCCTATGGGCCTAGTATATTCTGCCGCACAGACTAGCGATTCCAGCTTGACACCATCGGTAGCTGGGCTAGTTTTCTTGGTCAAGATTTGGGTTTTTGGTTGGCGGCCCATTAACTTGTGATCTTTGATGGTGATTACCAGCTAATCACTTCAGCCATCCTTGATTTTTATTTATTCCTTTCATCCTGCCTGATATCAGCTGATGTCAGAACCCCAAAGCACAAACAGATCATGAAAATAGTAGTCCGCATTTTGCTAGGCCTTTTAGGCTTGGTTGTATTGCTAGCCATCGGTGGTTGGCTATTCCTCAGTCGTGAGGTTGTCGTGGAGCGCTCATTGGTCATGAAAGCGCCACAATCCGTGATTTACGATCACGTCAATGTGCTCAAGAAGTGGGAATTGTGGTCCCCTTGGCATGGGTTAGACCCAGCCATGACCTTGACCTATGCCGGTCCTGAGTCTGGAGTAGGCGCTAGCTATACTTGGGGTAGTAACAATCCTGAAGTGGGCAATGGCACCCTGACCGTCACTAACGCGGCGCCTAATGATAAAATCGAAGCAACGATGGATTTCAAAGATGAAGGTACCGGAACAACTACATACACACTAACGCCACAGGGTGACGGTACTAAAGTGACCTGGATAATGAAAAGCGACTTAGGTCCTGTCCCTTTAGTTTGGTACATGGGCAGCATGATCAAAACTAAGGTTGGCCAAGCCTTTGAATTAGGCCTCAACAACCTTGCTCGCGTGACTGACTCTGTTGCAAAAGCCAACCCGATGGGCCAGATCGAGTCTGCTGTTAACAGCGCAGCCTATAAAGTGACCGAAAGCAAAGTGCCACAGCGCAATGCCTTTGCCGTGCGGTTACAAGCCAGCATGGCCGAAATCGGACAGAAACTGGGCATGGCCTACGGTGGCATCAGCAAAACCATGCAAGAGCAACGCCTGACACCTGCTGGCCCACCTATCAGCATCTATTACAACGATGGTGCAAATGGCACTTTTGACTTTGATGCAGCCATGATCTATGATGGCAAACCCGGCAAAACAGTTGATGGAGTGAAGGCCATAACACTGCCAGCCACCAATGTTGCTGTTGTGGATTTCTACGGTCCGTACGAGAAAACTGGTGCCGCACACGAGGCCATTAATGCCTGGGCAAAAACAAACAACAAAACCATTAATGGAGCCCCTTGGGAAGAGTACATCACTGATCCGATGGTCGAGAAGGATCCAACCAAATGGTTGACCAAAGTCTATTATCCGATTAAGTAATCCTGACTGAATTTACTGTTATTATTCAACCCCTAGTTTCGACTTTGTTGAGGCTGGGGTTTTTTTTGGAGGCCTCTGATGTTCTTAAATATGAAATAGTGGCAAAGGAGATTAGGAGTAATTTTTTTGTTCGTTAATCGATTATTAAATCTAACTCATATTACTTCCAAAAGGAACGCACTATTACCAAGACCTAACAATTGAAAATTATTTGGCTCAAGAGCTGTGGTTATAGGAAAGAAATTATTTATGGTCCTTTCTTCCAATTACCTAAAACAAAATCCCTTCCCCTTCTTCATCAAAGGCTTCTAGCCCAATCAATTTGTTAAGAAGGTCAATGTAGGTCAAGGATTGCAAGGATGCCATTTCGGCCTGCGCAGTATCCATTAATCGGATAAAGAGTTTAGGGTCATTCTGGCGACTGAGTTTGCGTAGAGCACGCAAATAATCCTTCCGTTTGTTGGTCGTGATAACAATGCGTGTTAACCCTGCTTTGCTTAGTTCCGCATTCATCATAATACGGGCCAGACGTCCATTGCCATCGTTAAATGGATGTACTTCACTGACCAGAAACATCATCATTGTAGCTTTGGCCAAGGGGTGAGCTAGGGCGGCATAATAGTCAAAGCCCATTATGAGGGTGCCTTTGACAAAGTGAGGCTCTACAAAAATAGTATCACCTGCCTGATTGCCGAAGGTTTTCCAGACTCCAGGCAATTTATCAGGTCGCTCTTGCAACAAGACCTTGTGACGCCTAGCCAGGATGTCCAAAAGGTGCTCTCCGCTAGTAGGTGTGATGGCTATTTCAGCGCGATCGCTAACAAGATGATAAGTACTCAGTATGTCATGGGAGTCAGCATGACGACCGTATATGGGTTGATTTTCTGTGATGATTTGATGTGCTTCCTCTACCTTGAATATGGTGCCTTCAATAAAATTAGAGAAATAGGCCTCAAAAAAAGCCAAATCAAAGTAGGGTCTAGTTCCTTCTACATTACCTACCCTATCTGGGAATACTGTTTGACTTAGCGCATTAAATAGGTTTTCAAACAGCGACTTTCGGCCTGGATCATACGGCAAACCGGAAATATGTGCCAAGGCAAGCTTTGAAGTCAGCCCTTTTACTGGTGCTGTGGTAAGGAGGGCAGCAATAATCTTTGAGAGCTTAGTCCACTCCTTATCGAATCCAAGGTCATTTGCAACTTGTTTACCTTGGTCCCTAAATTTGTTTAGCCCATCCTCCCCTCGGACATGCAGGATCGTAACCAGACGGTCCTCAATTTCTGCTATAGGTACCGATTTATCGACTGTACTGCGTTTCCTACTGGTTTGTAAATTCTCTAGGATGGC
>CANHWS010000213.1 GCA_947464365.1 Cytophagaceae bacterium
CAAGCCCAATTATGGCGCCTCGCTCAACCCGTTTCATAACGTCCAGTCCGAGTTTACGAACCACGACGGCAACCTCAATACCGACTATACTTTCGAGACCCTTGTAGAGGCAGATTGTAATCGACTTGCAGTGGCTGCTGGTATCCGGATTAGCAATATGCCTGGTACCAATGGCTTCAATCCGTTGATGGTCTATGGTGGCGTTGGCCTAGGCAAAACCCACTTAGTACAAGCCATCGGCAACAAGATACGCGAGCTGCATCCGCAGAAACGGGTGGTCTATGTCACGACTGAGCAGTTTTATAGTCAGTTTCTGGATGCACTCAAAAGTGATGTCATCCAGCAGTTTGTCAACTTCTATATGTCTGTCGATGCCCTCATCGTGGACGACATTCAGTTCTTGACTGGCAAAAGCCAAACACAAGAGTTGTTCTTTAACGTGTTTAACCGCCTGCATCAGAAGAACAAACAGATCATCCTGACCAGTGACTGCGCTCCGCGTGACTTAAAGGGCATGCACGAGCGGCTCACGACTAGGTTTAAATGGGGGTTGACAGCTGATTTGCAATTACCAGGCTTCGAAACCCGTTTGGCTATCCTGAACCGCAAGCTAGAGGCCGACGGTTATGTAATCGACCCCAATATTGTTGAGTACCTAGCGATGACCATCGACACCAACGTGCGGGAGCTAATTGGTGTGCTGATTTCGGTGATGGCCAGAGGCGCAATGTCAGCCAGCATCGACATGGAAATGGTGAAGCAGGTAATCTCAAACGTCGTTGTTGACGTGGACGAGGAGCTCAATATCGAGACCATCACTCGAATCGTGTCAGAGTACTACAAAGTGCCTGAGGATGCCCTCAAAGCCACAACCCGCAAACGGGACATCGTGATCCCGCGTCAGGTGGCTATGTACCTTGCCAAGGACCTGACCCAAAGCAGCCTGAAGCTGATTGGGGACTTTTTTGGTGGCAAAGACCACACCACGGTCATGCACGCCATCAAGACCGTGCAAGAGCAACTCAAGCTTAACGAGGATCTCGCCACTGCTATTGCGGCCCTCCAGAAAAGGCTCCAGAGTATCTAGGTATTGGCAAAGTCGTGGCTAGCCAGAGGATGGCGCTGCAAATGATAACCCTACTTTTGGGGCATGAGCCAAAAAATGATGCCAACTAAACAGCATCTGGCTAAAAACAGGTTGCCAATGTGACTTTATGGCCCTACTTTCGCCCTGCGCAACAAAGCGTGGCAATAGCACATGAACATCCACGAATATCAGGCTAAGGAAATCCTGAAAAAATACGGAGTCCGTATCCAAGAAGGCATCGTCGCTGATACACCAGACGCTGCCGTAGCGGCTGCCGAGGCGCTCAATGCGAGCACTGGTACCTCATGGTACGTGATCAAAGCCCAAATTCATGCCGGCGGCAGGGGCAAAGGCGGCGGAGTAAAACTCGCCAAAAACCTTAACGATGTGCGCGACATTAGTGGCAAAATCATCGGCATGCAGCTTGTTACACCGCAAACTGGCCCAGAAGGCAAGTTGGTGAGCAAGGTGCTAATCGCTCAGGATGTGTACTACCCTGGCGAAACCCCAACCAAAGAGTTTTATGTCTCGATCTTGCTAGATCGTGCAACAGGCAAAAACGTCATTGTCTATAGCACCGAAGGTGGTATGGACATCGAAGAAGTAGCCGAACATACGCCAGAGAAAATCCAACGCGAGTGGGTTGACCCACGTGTTGGTCTCCAAGGTTTTCAGGCTCGCAAAATTGCGTTTGGCCTTGGCCTAGAAGGCAAAGCCCACAAAGAGATGGTTGCCTTTATCGCCTCTCTGTACAAAGCCTACAACGACATCGACGCTGCCTTGTTCGAGATCAACCCTGTCCTTAAAACCAGCGACGACAAGATTTTGGCCGTAGATGCCAAAGTCAATATCGACGACAACGCCCTTTATCGTCACCCAGCCATTGCTGCCCTGCGCGACACTGCTGAAGAAGACCCGTTGGAAGTTGAGGCTGGCGAAAGCAACCTTAACTACGTGAAACTTGACGGTAACGTTGGCTGTATGGTCAACGGTGCTGGCCTAGCCATGGCTACCATGGATGTCATCAAGCTAGCTGGTGGTGAGCCTGCTAACTTCCTGGACGTCGGCGGAGGGGCCAATGCCAAAACAGTTGAGGCTGGTTTCCGTATCATCCTCAAGGACCCGAACGTGAAGGCTATCTTGGTGAATGTTTTTGGTGGCATCGTCCGTTGTGACCGTGTTGCTAACGGCATCGTCGAGGCATACAAAACCATTGGTGACATCAAAGTGCCAATTATCGTGCGTCTGCAAGGCACCAATGCCGAGGAGGCTGCCGAGATCATCAAGAACTCTGGCCTGAAAGTTTATCCAGCCATCTTGCTGAAAGACGCCGCTGACAAAGTGAAAGAAGTAATGGCTGCTGCCTAATCAGCACCAATACAACTGCTAACATAACAAAGCGCCCCTCTGGAGAAATTCTCTGGAGGAGCGCTTTGGTTTTGTGGGGGTATTTTCGTTCGTTGGAATTAGGGGCAATACTGCCATCAGGGAACGCAGCAGCTAGGAGTTATGGCTATAAAAATTCAGTCCAGACATCAAGGACAGAGTCCAACATGACTGGAAGAAATAACATGATCAAGCTAAAGAATCGCACTGCTCGGTTGCTTTTGACTTCCTCCTTGCTAAGATCACCTTGTCGCCAGGATAGGTAGGCAAAGTAGCCAACAGCGACGAGCATAATGGCATGAATCCAGATACTGAGCAATGAGCCTGGGCTCATCGGTCTTTGAGTTGCTACCAAGATGCACTCCACCAAGCTGACAACCATCAAGATGGGCGCCACGTATTGGTAGGGTTTGCTAGCTGTACGGTAGGGGCTGAGTATGTTAGACTGTAGGTATGACATTTTAAGGGGATACTAGGTAGAGAGGAATTCTAGTAAAGGTATTGGAAGAAAACAACCTAGTTGCCTAAGTAAAAAAGAGTATAACAGGACCGAGCTATATCAACGGTGCTCGGCAGACACACATACATCATGATGATATATGATTGGAGGACCTGATCACTTGGTGCGATTTGTTTGGGACTGAGTCCCTGCTTTTTGGGCAAGTAGTACATTGCTCCTAATATGAACACCATCACACAAACGTAAAAGACCTGGATCCAGATGTTAGTTGGGCTTGTGCGAAGGCTGATTTTGGCACCACACATTACCAAGGTGCTAACTACAGACAAAAGGAAGAGGTAGCGATAATGCGGTGTAGCAGTACGGTAGGGGATAAGGAATTGTTTGTCAAGGAAACTGGCCATACCTAAACAGATCTTAAAGATTGAAACTTTGTAAGGGGATTATTTACAAAGCTGCCGCTAGGCTATACCAGATCTGGGTAAATATTTTGATCATGACGGGTAAACCTATGATGCACAAAAAGACAAACATGGTCAACTTCTGATTATGTTTGGTAACCTCTGGAGATACATTCTTTGCCCATCCTCTCAAGATCAATACCGCCACAAGGAAGGAGACCATGAGGCCCATGTTAACATAATCACTTGGTCTGAAAGCCTCATTACTACTCTTATATAGCCAATCAAGCATAGCCTCAGCAACGCTGCCCACAACTGCGGCAACGGCCAAGTATTGGTAAGGTTTGCTCGCTGACCTGAAAGGTTGGATTAGGCTGTTGCTGAGTTGGCTGCTCATGGCTAATGCGCTAAAAGGAGATTAAAGGAGCCTATAACTTATGCTTCAAAGATAAACAAAAAAGCCATACTAGCAACAATCGATGATTGATGACAGTATGGCGTTGTGTAAGGACTAGCTTCCACCTGCTTTAGTTACAGGCCATAGGTATTATCCCACTGCTAGTTGTAATGTCAAGATCTACTCTTCTCCTTGAGCGGCAGGGGCTGCGATGGCTGATTTGCGCTTGGCATAGGCCATTATGTTGTCGATGGTTGACTGTTTGGGCTCGAGGGCGGCTGCGCTGATTTTGCGCTGTAGGGCCATTACTTCGGCTGTGGCGTAATAAAGGCGATCATTTTTGGCTAGTTGGCGTTCTAGCTTTTGTTGCTCGGCCGGGGTGCAGTCATCATAAACATATTGCAGCACTTGGCTAAGGGTAGAGTTCTCGTACATACGCAGGATCTCGTTGGACTAGTTTTTTTCGTAGGTTGATCAGTGCATAACGCATCCTACCTAGTGCCGTGTTGATACTGACGTCTGTCTGGACGGCAATTTCCTGAAAACTCAAGCCAGCAAAGTGCCTGAGGATCAGGACTTGGCGTTGGGCAAGGGGTAGTTCTTGGATCAGTTGGCGTAGGTGTTGGTGCAGTTCTGCTTTTATGTGGAGCGTTTCAGAACTCTGAGTGGCAAAGATCTCATCGTCGAGCAACGGGCTTCCATCCTCCAGAACGACGGTTGGATAGCGCTTATTGCGTCTAAAGTAATCAATTGCCATGTTATGGCCAACACGTTGCAGCCAAGGGCCAAATTTCCCTTCTTCGTTGTAGCGTCCGCCCTTGATGGTGTCAATTGCCTTGATGAAGGTCTCTTGTAGGAGGTCCTCGGCAACGTCACGATCTTTGACGATGAGGTAAATGGCAGTATATACTTTGCTTTTGTGCCTATACACAAGGGCCTCAAAGGCCGAGTCATCGCCCTCCCGATAAATCGAGATCAAGGCGCCGTCTGTCAATGTTGTCCGCTTCATAGTCCGTAGCTAGGGTTTAATAAAAAGTCTGAGTAAAGCTTTATATCATACTATGGAGGGCGCTAGTGCGTTGATCAGAAAGGGGATTTGGTGAGCGTTTATGACTTGTTGTCTGTAAATATATAGGATAGACAACCAAAAGCAAGGCTAAGGTTGCCTGATCCTGAAAATATTTGTTGACTTTAAGACCAGTTTCTTAAAGGGATGTTAAAGCCTTTTCTTTTTCTGGTCTAGTTTTGTCAAGAAGGGCAATAATCGTTCCGAAGCCTCGTTTTAAGGCCTTTGTTTTTTTTAGTCCTATCTCCACTTGGCCTGGCCGAAACCCTAGAATACGCTATGGATCCTGATACAAAGTTTTTGGACCTCGGGCCGGGCCGGCTTGCAAATCAAATAGTCATCGACCTACCAGGGTCAAAAAGTGAAAGCAACCGTGCCATTGTGCTGCAATATTTGGCAGGCGGCCCGCTCACAGACCTGACTTATTTGTCATCCGCCAGAGATACGACCAGGATGTTGGAGCTAGTAGGTCACCCAGGTCCTGTTTGGGATGTTGGCGATGCGGGAACTACTTGCCGGTTCTTGACAGCAATGTTAGCAATTTTAGGCCGAAGGGGTACGATAACAGGGTCAGCCAGGATGCTGCAACGCCCGATTGCGCTCTTGGTTACGGCACTGCGAGACCTAGGTGCGGATATAGAATACGTGGGCATGGAGGGGTTTCTGCCCCTCAAGCTAAATGGGTTTGTGGAAACTGGCACTAAATCTATCGATATCCCTGCCAATATTAGTAGCCAATACATTAGTGCCCTGATGATGGTAGCACCATTGTTAGACGGCGGCCTTGAAATTAATCTTGTGGGACCTCTGACTAGCAAACCCTACCTAGAGCTCACGATGGGCCTCATGCGGAAATGGGGAGCGCAAGTGACGTTTGATGACCAAAAATTTGGGGCCTCAGTGGTGGAGGGCAGTCAAACAATCCGTGTAGAGCCAAGTGTGTACCATCCTGTTAGCCACCGTATAGAGGCAGACTGGAGTAGTGCGAGCTATTGGTACAGTATGGTGGCATTGTCTCCTTTGACTGAGGTAACGATCGTTATGCCTAGTTTGCATCTGCCGAGCACGCAGGGGGATGCCCAAATTGCCACCATCATGAAGCAATTTGGAGTAGTGACAGAGATTGTACCAGGAGGACTGCTGATCAAAAAAATAGCTGGCTGGCAACCATCGGAGCTTCCGATCCAGATCGATTGTACGGACATACCTGA